>NZ_JBQYLP010000023.1:0-88906 GCF_052683555.1 Burkholderia sp. BC1 | reverse complement strand
AGAGCCCTGCTCCGAAGCCGCGAACATGCGTTGACAGTCGGTACGAGATCATCTGGGCGTCCCAGTCATCCGCACTGAGCGGCCAACCGTGATGGAAGAAGATGACCGGTGCGTCGCGCGGCCCCCAGTCCTTGTAGAAGATCTGAACGCCATCCTTCGTTGTGACATATCCCATGATCAGCATTCCTTTTCGATATTCAGATTGACAACCCGTGACGTATACGGCGATCCTTGCTGCTCGGTGATAGGCGGCTCCTTGGGTGAGGGTGATGGACGAGGCGGCAACGCGATGATCGAGCAGGCATCCAGACACGTTGCCGGCGACGCACAGGTCCGCGTCACCATTCGCTCGGACCTGGGTGAGACATTGCGCTCCTTTTGTTGAGACAATTTGAAACGGGCGGTCGGCCCCGATACGATTGCTTACCCTCGAATCGGTCGCGCTTCGACATGTAGTCGCCGAGCAACTTTAGGATTAAAGTCAACGTCAATGTCAACAGTTTTTTGGGGTGTCGCGTGAGAATCGGCGAGTTGGCGAAGCGCACCGGTCTGACGGCCTCACGCATTCGCTTCTATGAGGCGGCGGGGCTGATCAGGGTGGTGGAGCGCCAAGCGAATGGCTATCGGGAGTATCCCCCCGAAGCGGAAATTCTCCTGGGGATGATTTCGGTCGCGCAGCAGGCTGGCTTTACGCTCGAGCAGATTCGGCAACTGCTGCCCGTCGGTCCGGGCGCATGGGATCACGGCGCGCTGCTGGACGCGCTCAAGCGGAAGGTGGATGAGATCGACAGCATCCGCGAGCGTCTCGACCAGAGCCGTGCTCAGCTCGTGATCGCGATCGAGAGCATCGAGGCCAAGCCGGACGGAATCGCTTGCGCAGACAATAAGAAACGCGTGCTCGACCGCCTGCGCGAAGCAGGAATTACGCCCGATCTCGGCAAGCTCGACGGCGGCACTGTCGGCTGAGTTCCGTCGGCGGCGCGAGCAAGTTATGCGAGCAGTGACATGCTCGCGACCACAGTGTCGACAAAGATGTGCGCGCCCAATCCGTCGCTGACCGGACCCAACGCAGCATCCGGCACGCCTCGTCGCCCGGCTCCGTTCGTGATTCGCATGAATCAGGCGGCGCGACTTCGGCGAATCGCCTCGATTCATTCCCCGTCGTTGCGAAGGGCTTGACCTTAAAGTCATATTCAATCTTAGAGTGACCCTTACCGGCTGTTGATCGGTATGCCGCTCGAGGCCCGCCTGCCGGTTCAATCACGGAGAAGGGTCAATGAATATGGACAAGCGGTTCACGCAGGTCGAGTTTGGGACGCACAAGGTCGAGGTGCCCGCCGGAGGCTACTACGACCGTTACCGGATGAACCCGGACCTCGACGAAGTGGCGCGCGACCCTGCTGCGGGGAATATCGACTTTTTTCGCAGGATCCCGAAGCGGCTCGTCGCGTCGACGGTCGGTCCGACCTGGGCGCCGAACTTCTACTACCGTTCCAGTCACGTTCAGTTGCTGTTCCTCGCGCCTGCCGATCGACTGCGGGCGATGTTGCCGATACCGCTCGAGCCGCTGCGCGCCTATCCCGGCCGCGGACTGGTGGCGTTGACCTTCTTCTCGTACGCCGTTTGCGATAACGACCCCTACGACGAAGTCTCGGTCGCAGTGGTGATCCGCCGGCCGGGCGCGCGCGGGCCGCATGCACTGGAGCTGCTCGATTCCCTGCGACGCCGCAGCTTCCACGCGCATGTTCTCGCGCTACCGGTGACGACGGAAATCGCGCGGGTGCGCGGTCTCTATGGATATCAGTTGCCGAAATGGCGCACGGAGATCGGCGTGAACATCGGCGCCGACGTCAACGCGAGCATCGCCGGCCCCGGCGGCAAGGCCGATCTGACGCTGCGTGCGCCGCTTCCGGTGTTGCGCGATGTGCCATCGCAGTCCCATATGGCGACGGCAACCATGATCAACCCGATCGACGGAGAGTGGCATGAGACACGCGTGCAAACGAACATGCTGTCGTTCGCGCAGCACCTCTTTCCGCGTGACGTCCGGCTGGCGCGGCACGGTGGGCCATTAAGCCAGCTGCTCGACGGACTCGGGGCGTCCACTGTGCTTCGCATGGACGTCGTCAAGGACGCGCAGGTGGTGTTGAACATGCCCACGCGGCTAGACACTTTCACGTTGGCGACATGAAGATAGGCGATCTGGCCGAGCGCACCGGCCTGACGCCGTCGCGCATCCGCTTCTATGAACGCATCGGCCTGTTGACGGCCGTCGGGCGGCAACCGAACGGCTATCGCGTCTATTCGCCGGACGCCGTGGTGCTGCTCGGCCTCGTCGCGACCGCGCAGAAGGCCGGCTTCAGCCTGGACGAGATCCGCATGCTGCTGCCGCCCGATCTTGGGCAGTGGCAGCGCGGTGCGCTGCTCGAAGCACTGCGTCACAAGGTGCGGGACATCGAATCGATGCAGATCAAGCTGGCGCAGAACAAGGCCCATCTCGTGTCCTTGATGGCCGAGATCGAGGGCAAGCCCGGCGAAATCGATTGCAGCGCCAACGCGGCGCGTCTGTTGTCGCAGATGCAGTCGAGGGAGCCGGTCGGTGCGGCGCGAACGCACGGGGCAGTCAAGGCCGCACGACGCCGACCGACCGGCAAGGGGTAGGCGATGTGCACGTGAGGGCGTCCTGGCGCCGTCGTCGTCAATCGCTCGAGCACCGCCGTGCGGCATGCGTTTCTCAGCGCTTGCGGACGATCAACCCGGGATGCAACTCCCGGCAAGCACGCGCCCCAAGCATCGCCATGTCGCGATCGACTTCTTCCTGCAATAGCCGGATCGCGTGCGTTACGCCCGCTTCGCCGGCAACGGCCATTGCATAGTTGAACGGTCGACCGACGAACACCATCCGCGCTCCCAGCGCAATGGCCTTCAGAATGTCGGCACCGCGCCGGAAGCCGCCGTCGAGCATCACCGGAAACGCAGGCTCGAGAGCCGTCACGACGTCGCGCAGGATGCGCATCGGCGAAACCGTGCCGTCGAGTTGGCGGCCGCCATGATTGGACAGGATGATGCCGTCCGCGCCGACGTCGCGTGCGGCCAGCGCATCGTCCACGCTCAGGATGCCCTTGACGACCAGATTGCCATTCCATTGCGCACGAATCTGCGCGAGATGCGTCCAGTCGAGGTGATCGCGCGCGGAGAAATCACGCAACACGTGCGCGGACAGGATCGGCGCGCCGCGCGTCGCGAACGAATTTTCGAAGTGCGGCATCCCGTGCCGGAGCAGTGTCCGGGCGAACGTACCGATCAGCCAGCGCGGCCGCGTCAGCCCGTCCCACGCGAGACGCATGCTCGGACGCAGCGGCGTGGAGAAGCCGGTACGGACGTTGTTCTCGCGATTCGCCGCAACGGGAATGTCGACGGTGACGACGAGCGTCCGGTATCCCGCACGCGCGACGCGCTCGAGCAGCGCGGCGATGCGTTCGGGATCGCCCGGAAGATAAGCCTGAAACCAGGTGGACGGCGCTGCCGCCGCGACCGCTTCGAGCGGGATCAGCGACGAGCCGCTCATGATCGACGCGATGCCTGCCGCCTGCGCCGCGCGGGCGAGCACGATGTCGCCGCGATAGGCCGACAACGCGTTGATGCCCATCGGCGCGATACCGAAAGGCGCGGCGAACCGCTGCCCGAACAGCTCGACCGCCTGCGTGCGGGCCGACACGTTGCGCAGCACGCGCGTCGTGAAGCCGAATTCGTCGAACACGCTGCGGTTGTCGTCGCGCGTGCGATTGTCTTCGGCGGCGCCGCTCACGTAGCCGAAGATCGGACGCGGCAACACGCGGCGCGCGCGTGCTTCGAAATCGTGCAGGCTCAGCATGCTGCGCAGCACGCGCGGCGGCTTGTCGGTGGGCGCCGCGGCGTCGCGACGAAGTGTGGCGCGATCGACGACACGCATCCGGACTCTCCTTTTCATTCAAGACGAGGGCTCATGCTAGGTTGACCTGGGTTTGAATAAAAGCGATATTCTTTCGAAATTCATGTTCGCTAAAAGAGAACAATGTCGACGCCGACGCTCAAGCAGCTCGATGCCTTTTATTGGGCCGCGACCTGTGCCAATTTCGCCACGGCCGCGCAGCGGCTTCATCTGTCCGTGTCGTCGTTGTCGAAGCGGATCAACGAACTCGAACAGGTACTCGGGCGAACGCTGTTCGACCGAAGCGGCTATCGCGCCACGCTGACTCAGGACGGCGAAAGTCTGTTGCCGACGGCGCTGCGCGTGCTCGAATCCGTCGCGACGATCCAGGACACCTTCGGTCAGCACAACGGACTGTCGGGGCGACTGCGCTTCGGTGTCGGCGAGTTGTCGGCGATGACCTGGCTGCCGCGTTTCGTCGCCGCCGTTCAAACGCTGCACGGCCAGCTGCAGCTCGAGCCGCATGTCGACATCGGCGAGGCGCTCGAGGAGAAGGTCGACGCGGGCGAGCTGGACTTCGCGGTGGTCGCGGGTCGCTCGTCGCGCAGCAGCATCGTGTCCCAGCCGGTGGCCGAAGCGCGATTCGCCTGGATGGCCGCCGAGCGGCTCGTCGGCCGTCAGCGCACACTGACGCCGGCGCTGCTCGCGCGGCATGCGCTCGTGACGCTGCCCGCCGGGTCGGGCGTCACGCGCATTCTGGACGAGTGGCTGCTTGCGCGCGGTATCGACAGTCCGCGCCACATCACATGCAACAACTGGTTTGCCGTGGCGGGCATGTTGCGCGAAGGCGTCGGCATCGGCTTTCTACCGACGGCCTGGGAGACGTCGCGCGCGGGCGGGGCGCTGGTCCGTCTGACGAGCCAGCCGGCGTTGTCGCCGCTGCATTACGCATTTCAATGGCGGCGCGGCGACCTGCGTGCGACGATTCCGGCCATGCTGGCACTCGTGCGGCAGCACGTGGCGTTCGACGTGCCGCTCGCATGACCGGTCGCCGCACCGGCCCGTTGTGGCGCGGTGCTCAGCTGATTTCGCGTCCCTTCGTTTCCGGCAGGAGCAACGCGGTGATCAGCACGACCAGATAGGCACCGCCCGCGAACATGCCGATCGCCATGCCGAGCCCGTATCCGTGGGCGAGATACCCGACGAGGCTCGGGAACAACGCGCCGAGGCCGCGCCCGAAGTTGTACGCAAAGCCTTGTCCGTTGGCGCGCACGGCCGACGGAAACAGTTCCGTCAGGTAAGCGCCCATGCCGCTGAAGATGCCCGAGGCCGCGAAGCCGAGCGGGAATCCGAGGATCAGCATCTGGTCGTTGGTAAGTCGAAGCTGCGTATAGGCGTAGATGCTGATGCCGGACAGCATCGCGAAGATCAGCAGGTTCGCGCGGCGGCCGGCGCGGTCGGTCAGCCATGCGCCGGTGAGATAGCCGATGAACGATCCGAGAATGACGACCAGCAGATAGCCGCCCGTGCCGACCACCGACAGATGACGCTCGGTTTTCAGGAACGTGGGCAGCCACGTGGTCACCGCGTAGTAGCCGCCCTGAACGCCGGTACACAGCAACGAGGTCAGCGCCGTCGTCTTGATCAGCGACGGCGAGAAGATCGTCCAGACGGACGTGCGCTTGTTGCCGGCTTGCTCCTGCTTGCGCGTACGCTGGAATACTTCAGGTTCCGGCACGCCCTTGCGGATGTACAGCACCAGCAGCGCCGGCAACGCGCCGACCCAGAACAGCGCACGCCATGCATAGTCTTCGGGCAGCCAGGAAAACAGAACGGTGTAGACGATGGCCGCGATCCCCCAGCCGATCGACCAGGCGCTCTGCACGGTGCCGACGGCTCGCCCGCGGAATTCGGTCCGCACGATCTCGCCCATCAGCACCGAGCCGACCGCCCATTCGCCGCCGAAGCCGAGCCCTTGCAGAGCCCGCAGGACGAAGATCTGTTCGAAATTCTGCGCGAAGCCGATCGCCACCGTGCAGCCCGAGAACCAGAGGATCGTCGCCTGCAGGATGCGTACGCGTCCGTAGCGGTCGGCGAGGATCCCGGCAATCCAGCCGCCGACGGCCGAGAACAGCAACGTGACGGTCGCCAGCAGGCCGGCCTGCGTGCTGTCGATCTTGAAAATCGAGATCAGCGTCGTGATCACGAACGTGAACACCATGAAGTCGAGCGCGTCCATCGCCCAGCCGCCCGCCGCGGAAATGAAGGTCCGCTTTTCGGTGACGGACATCTTGCTGTACCAGCTCATCTTGTCTCCTTGTCATATGGCCGCCGAGCGGCGCGTGCTTGCGTCGTTTATGGATTGCCGGGCGGGAAACCGTACAGCCGGGCCGGGTTGTCGACGAGAATCCGGCGCCGCATTGCTGCGTCGGGTGCCCACTGCGCGAGCAGGTTGCGCAGATGGCCGGTGTTGGGCATCCTGGCCGCTTCCAGCGACACGTGCGGCCAGTCGCTGCCCCAGACCATCCGGTCGGGCGCGTCGTCGATCAGCGCCTGCGCGAACGGCGTCACGTCGTCGAACGTCGGGAAGCGATCGCTGATCCGGTAAGCGCCCGACAGCTTGACCCAGAAGCCATGCCCGACCACCAGTTCGCGAAGGGCGGCGAACCCCGGTGAAGCCAGCCCTGCGGCGACGGGCGTATGGCCCATGTGATCGACGATGCCGGTGATCGGCAGCTTCGCCATGCGCGGCATCAGTTCGGGCAGCGTCTTTACATCCATCAGGAACTGCATGTGCCAGCCCAGATCCTTGATGCGGTGCGCCAGCGTCTCCATCGCGGCGAAGCCGATGCCGCCGCCGAATAGCACGTTGATGCGCAGCCCGCGTACGCCGGCCTCGTGCATGGCCTCGAGTTCCCGGTCGCTGATCTCGGCCGGCACGACGGCGATGCCGCGCAGCCGCTGCGGATGACGGCGCAGCGCCTGCAGCATGTAGCGATTGTCGGTGCCGTGCACGCTGACCTGAACCAGCACGCCATAGGTGCAGCCCACAGCGTCGAGCATCGCGAGGTATTGCTGTTCCGACGCGGGCGGCGGCGTGTAACTGCGTTGCGCGACCATCGGATAGTCGGGGCTGGTCGAAATCACGTGCGCGTGCGTATCGACGGCGCCCCGAGGCATCTCGAACGCGGGCGGATCGACATCGGGTAAAGGGGCGGCGCATCGAAATTCGGCGCCGGAATGAGCCGGTTCAGTCATCGTGGTCTCCTCGAATGATCGGAAGCGAGCCATGCGGATCATACGTGCGCCCGGTGTCGGTCGGTGCTTGCCGAGCGATCACTTTACGTGCGCACGCGGCGCCCTGGCGCGCCATGCGAGCAAGGGCGCGCATAGGGGCCGGCGAGCACGGATTCCGTGGCTCGAGAAGCGTAGCCGGAACTGCACGCCCGATACAGCGAATTAATCAATAGCCGAACGTTCGCTTTTTCGAAACATTGCAAGCCTGCTCATGGCGGATGCGGGCGCGCGTTGAGCGCGGCGCTGTACAACCAGATTCAGATCAAGGACGGACGGGTCGTGCAGGCCAACTTCCCCGACTACCCGGTGCTGAAAATGGCCGAGACGCCGGTGATCGAAACGCACCTCGTGCCGAGCGTGGCCGAACCGGGCGGAGTCGGTGAAATTGCCGTGCCGCCGATCGCGCCGGCTGTCGCACATGCCGTCGCGCAACTCACGGGCAAGCCGGTGCGGCAGTTGCCGATGGTCTAGCGAACGCGTTCGGAAGGCGCGGTATCGAGTGCTTGCGTCGCGGCAGACCGACCGACAGCGCGAAGGAGCGAATTCTTCGACGGACCCTTTCGCGCGGCATGCCTCAACGCGCATGGGTTCTGGTCGCTCGAGAACCCGCACACAAAATGGAGGTCCGGCGCGAGGCCCGCTTTCGCGCGCCGGACGGTAGCGTCGACCCTCACGACTCCCACCGCACCGCTGCAAGCCGTTATCGGCGCAGGTCATTCACTGTTTTGCCGGTCCATCGTTTCAGCGCGCGGCGGAAATTTGCGCCGTCGCTGAATCCGAGGAGCATCGTAATGTCGCTCGTGTTCATGCGCGTATCTTTCAGATACTCGCGTGCCAGCGAGCAGCGAACGTCGTCGACGATTGCCTGGAACGACGTGCCGATGCCGTCGGCAGCTCTTCGCGCCGACAAAAAAACCATAAAGTCTTGATTCTTATGGAGTTCGTTGAGCTTCACCGGGTTGCACCGGAACAGCTGACGGTGGCGGGGAGAGGACCCGGTCACACGAGCGCGCCGCCCCGGTTGCCCTTACAAGCGCAGCCCGTCGAGTCCCACGCAAAGCGCGCAGGCGCTTTGCTTCCTGGGCTGAAAATGAAAAAGGCCGGCATGAAGCCGACCTTTTTAAAACAGTGGTGCCCAGGAGAGGACTCGAACCTCCACGGTGTTGCCACCGCTAGGACCTGAACCTAGTGCGTCTACCAATTCCGCCACCTGGGCACGTTTTGCAGTAGCTGCTTGCTGCAAAGAAGCGAAATTATAGCGCCCCAATTATTCGTGTCAACATTTTTTTGCGATGCGCCGCAGGGCGGCCGTCGCCGCGTGCGGCCGCGCGACTCGGCGTCATTTTGCGACACGGCCGGGTGATAGAATGAGCCGCCGCCGTCACTATAGAACTGTCTGACGGACACTTCTATGTTGATGCCGTGCACCATCTGTCAACGCAACGAGAACAATCATCGACAAACCCTTGAGCAAATATCCGTACCCCATTCCGAGCCGTGAAGAGATTCTCGGCGTGCTGCGTACGAGCGACGCGCCGCTGGCCGCCAACGACATCGCGGAAGCGCTGTCGATCAAGCGCCAGGAGCGCGAAGGGTTCTTCCGGCGTGTCGCCGCAATGGAGCGCGACGGCCAGATCCGGCTCGACAAGCGTGGCCATTACCAGCTGACCCATCCGTCCAATTTCGTGGCCGGCCGCGTGCAGGGCCATCGCGACGGCTACGGCTTCGTCATTCGCGACGACGGCCAGGACGACCTGTTCCTGCCGAACGGCGAAATGCAGAAGGTGATGCACAACGATCGCGTGCTCGCACGGATCGTCGGCTACGACCGCCGCGGCCGGCCCGAAGGGCATGTCGTCGAGGTCACCGAGCGCGCGAACAAGCGCGTGATCGGCCGTCTACTGAACGAGAACGGCGCGCTGATCGTTGCGCCCGAAGATAAGCGCATCGGCCACGACATCCTGATCACGCAGAACGTGAAGAAGGCGAAGGTCGGGCAGGTGGTCGTCGTCGAGCTGACCGATTTCCCGAGCCGTCATTCGCAGCCGCTCGGCCGCGTCGTCGAGGTGCTCGGCGACATCGACGATCCGGGCATGGAAATCGAAATCGCGGTGCGCAAGTACGGCGTGCCGCACGAATTCAGCCCGGCGGCGCTCGACGAGGCCGCCGCGCTGCCCGACAAGGTGCGCCCGGCCGATCTGCGGTTCCGCGTCGACCTGCGCGACGTGCCGCTCGTGACGATCGACGGCGAAGACGCGCGCGACTTCGACGATGCCGTCTACTGCGAGCCGACGAAGGTCGGCCGCGGCGACGGCTTCCGGCTCATCGTCGCGATCGCCGACGTGTCGCACTACGTGCAGCCGGGCAGCGGGCTCGACGCCGACGCACTGGAACGCAGCACGTCGGTCTACTTCCCGCGCCGCGTGATTCCGATGCTGCCGGAGAAGCTGTCGAACGGCCTCTGCTCGCTGAACCCGCAGGTCGACCGCTGCGTGCTCGCATGCGACATCGTGATCACCGCGCGCGGCGAGATCAAGGCGTATCAGTTCTATCCGGCCGTGATCCACTCGGCCGCGCGTCTCACGTATACGGAAGTCGCGGCGGTGCTCGCCAACACGAAGGGGCCGGAAGCCGCGCGTCGCGCGGAGCTGCTGCCGCACCTGCAGAACCTGTACGGCGTGTACAAGGCGCTGTTCGCGGCGCGCCAGAAGCGCGGCGCGATCGACTTCGACACGACCGAGACCTACATCGTCTGTAACGCGCAGGGCAAGATCGAGCAGATCGTCCCGCGCCAGCGCAACGACGCGCACAAGCTGATCGAGGAATGCATGCTGGCCGCGAACGTCTGCGCGGCCGACTTCCTGAAGCGCAACAAGCATCCGGGCCTGTACCGCGTGCACGCGGGGCCGACGCCGGAGAAGCTCGAGAATCTGCGTGCATTCCTGCGCGGGATGGGCCTGACGCTCGGCGGCGGCGAGACGCCGCACGCGAGCGACTACGCGGCGCTGATGGCGCAGATCCGCGACCGGCCCGACGCGCAGATGCTGCAGCCGATGCTGCTGCGCTCGATGCAGCAGGCCGTCTACAGCCCCGACAACATCGGTCACTTCGGCCTCGCGTACGACGCCTACGCGCACTTCACGAGCCCGATTCGCCGCTATCCGGACCTGCTCACGCACCGCGCGATCTACGCGATCCTGTCGGGCAAGAAATACGTGCCGAAGGCGCCGGAAGGGTTCGAGCTGAACACCGCGCTGTCGCCGCGCGCCCGCGCGATGCAGCAGGCGGACGACGAAGCGCGCAACCGCTCGCGCAGCAACACCGCGATCTGGGAAGAGCTCGGCCTGCACTGCTCGGCGAACGAGCGGCGCGCGGACGAGGCGTCGCGCGACGTCGAAGCCTGGCTGAAGTGCTATTTCATGCGCGACAAGCTCGGCGAGGAGTACGGCGGGATGGTGAACGGCGTCACGTCGTTCGGCATCTTCGTGCAGCTCGATACGCTGTTCATCGAAGGGCTCGTGCACGTGACGGAGCTCGGCTCCGACTACTTTCAGTACGACGAGATCAAGAACGAGCTGCGCGGCGAACGCACGGGCATCCGCTATCGGCTGTCGGACCGCGTGCGCGTGCAGGTGAGCCGCGTCGATCTCGATGCACGCAAGATCGACTTCCGGCTCGTGCGCGACACGCCGGTGAAGGCGCCGCGTCCGGTCGTTGCGTCGACACCGGGCGCCGAGCGCGGCGGCCCGCGCGTGCGCGCGCTGCCGCAGGCGGAAGAATCGGCGCCGCATCACAAGAAGGCCGCGAGTGCGCCGAGCGCCGCGGTGAAGGAAGCGCGCGCGGCGCGCGCAGCCGCGAAGAAGAAGGGCGGCACGGCGGCGAAGGCCCCCGCGAAGAAGGTGCGCGCCCGCAAGAAACACTGAGCGTGCGGGGCGCAATGCGCTCCGCCGAATCGAAAGACGCCGCGTCGCCGGTCACGTGCCGGCCACGCGGCGCTTTCCTTTTCCATGGATCGCGGCTGCGCGCGTCGTGCGGCCGCACGTTTGATCGAAGGTTGTTCCAGTCATGTCACGTCTGAAGGTTCTTTACGGTTTTCATGCGGTGACCGCACGCTTGCGGCACGATGCAGCGACGGTGGTGGAGGTGCTGTACGACCAGACGCGTCGCGATCGCCGCATGCAGGACTTCCTGCACGCCGCGAAGGAAGCGGGCGTGCGGCTGATCGCAGCCGACGAGACGCGTCTGTGGGGGCTCGCGCATACCGAGCGTCACCAGGGTGTCGTCGCGCGCGTCGAAGACCTCCCGCTCGCGCAAAACCTGTCCGAGCTGCTCGACGGCATTCAAGGGCCGGCGCTGTTGCTCGTGCTCGACGGCGTCACCGATCCGCACAACCTCGGCGCGTGCCTGCGCGTCGCCGATGCGGCCGGCGCGCATGCGGTGATCGCGCCGCGCGACCGTGCGGTCGGGCTGAACGCCACGGCGGCGAAGGTCGCGAGCGGCGCTGCCGACACCGTGCCGTACATCACGGTCACGAACCTGGCGCGTGCGCTGCGCGAGCTGAAGGAAGCCGGCGTGTGGATCATCGGCACGTCGGACGAAGCGTCGGCGACGCTGTACGACACGAAGCTCGACGGCCCGGTTGCGATCGTGATGGGCGCCGAAGGCGAGGGCATGCGCCGCCTCACGCGCGACACGTGCGACGAAGTGATGAGCATTCCGATGGCGGGTAGCGTCGAAAGTCTGAACGTGTCGGTGGCGAGCGGCGTATGCCTGTACGAAGCGGTTCGGCAGCGGCGCGCGAAAGGCTGACGCGTCGGCCGCGCCGCGAGCGCGCAGCACGATGCGCATCGCGCGCCCGCAAGCGCAGCGGCGTGTGTTTTCTTCGGATTCTCGATCGATGACATCGTTTCGCGTCGGCGCGTCGTGCGCCGCCTTGTGCCTGCTTGCCGCGTGCGCGTCGCCGTCGCTCGTCGAACGCGGCAACTACTATGCCGATACGAGCCTGCACGCGCGCGGCGCCGATTCACGGATCCGCTTTCTCGTGATGCACTACACCGAAAGCGACGAGGCGAAATCATTGCGCACGTTGACGGGCGATACGGTCAGCGTGCACTACGTGGTGCCGGCTCATCCGCGCAGCGAGCGCGGGCAGCCGGTCGTCTATCAGCTCGTGCCCGAAGCACAGCGCGCGTGGCATGCGGGCGTCAGCGCATGGCAGCAGACGACCGAACTGAACGCGGCATCGATCGGCATCGAGAACGTGAATCGCGGCCCGCTCGATCCCCAGCAGCGCACGTGGCAGCCGTATCCGCCGGAACAGGTCGATGCGCTGATCCGGCTGTCGAAGGACATCGTCGCGCGTTACGGGATCGCACCGACGCGCGTGGTCGGACACAGCGACATCGCACCGCAACGCAAGATCGATCCGGGCCCGCTGTTTCCGTGGCGCGCGCTCGCGCAAGCCGGCGTCGGTGCGTGGCCCGACGACGCGACGGTCGCCGCGCGGCTCGCGGGCCGCGACCCGCATGCGCCCGTCGACGTGCGCGAGTTGCAGACGAAGCTCGCGCGCTACGGCTACGACGTGCCGACCGACGGCGTGCTCGACACGCGCACGCGCCGCGTGTTTTCGGCGTTCCAGATGCACTTTCGTCCGTCCGACTATGCGGGCGATGCCGATGCCGAGACGGACGCGATCGCGCAGGCGCTGCTCGACAAGTATTTCCCGGGCCAGCCGCCGATGGATGGCGCGCCGTCCGACGTCGATCCGCAGTGAGCGACCGGCGCGCCGAAAACGGGCGGCCGCTCGCGCGAGTCCGGTAAACTGGCGGTTTTTCCGCAATCCTGCAGCATGACCCATCCCATGACTCAAGACGAACTCAAACGCCTGGTCGGCCAGGCCGCCGCCGATTACGTGATCCAGAACGTGCCGGAGGGCGCGGTGATCGGCGTCGGCACCGGCTCGACGGCGAACTGCTTCATCGACGCGCTCGCGGCCGTCAAATCGCGCTATCACGGCGCCGTATCGAGCTCCGTCGCGACGACCGAGCGCCTGAAATCGCACGGCATCAAGGTGTTCGACCTGAACGAAGTGGAGTCGCTGCAGGTGTACGTCGACGGCGCCGACGAGATCGACGCGAGCGGCGCGATGATCAAGGGCGGCGGCGGCGCGCTGACGCGCGAGAAGATCGTCGCGTCGGTCGCCGACACCTTCGTCTGCATCGCCGACGCGAGCAAGCGCGTGCCGGTGCTCGGCGCGTTCCCGCTGCCGATCGAAGTCGTGCCGATGGCGCGCACCGCGATCGGCCGGCGCGTGACGGCGCTCGGCGGCGTGCCGGTGCTGCGCGTGACGAAGGACGGCGCGCCGTACATCACCGACAACGGCAACGAGATCCTCGACGTGAAGGGGCTGCAGATCGCCGATCCGTGCGGCTTCGAGGCGCAGGTCAATGCATGGCCGGGCGTCGTGACGGTCGGGCTGTTCGCCGCGCGCGGCGCGAACCTGTGCCTGCTCGGCACGGAACACGGCGTCGAGACGATCGTGTATCCGGCGCGTTGAAACATCGAGGTGCAGTCAGAACGCGCACATAGCCGTAATGGATTGCATGTTTAAATTTTGAAAAAATCAGGGCCCGGCAGGCGCAGCGCGCTTCCCGGGCTTTTTTGAGGCCGTATCGGCCTCCGCGTCGAAAAGAGGGATAACCCTGTCAGGTGTTTACCAGATAGCGGAATGGCCTCGAACTCATCAACTTATAGATCATAAGAACAGTCGTAACCAGGGCCGGCGGAACTGCGGAGCAGGTTTTCGCAAATCGACGCACGGGGAGGTGTCATGGAGCAGGGCAAAGACCGGTCACTGGTCGCCAAAGTGATGGATGGACTTGTCACGGGTATCGTCGAGGACAAGTATGGCGGCATCCTGCCGCCGCAGGACGTGCTATCGAAAGAGTTCGACGTGAGCCGCACGGTGATGCGCGAAGCATTGTCGATGTTGCTGGCGCGCGACATGCTCGACGTACGTCCGAAAGTCGGCACGCGCGTGCGTCCGATGCGCGACTGGCGCATGATCGACGAAGATGTCGTCAGCTGGCGGTTCAGGGCGAAACCCGATCCGCAGTTCATGCGCGACGTCATCGAGTTCCGCATGCTGATCGAGCCGCGCGCCACCGCGCAGGCGGCCGTGCGTGCGACCGCGACCGACATCGCCGGCATCCGTGAGGCGTTCGAAGCGTTCAAGGTGCTGGAGCCCGGCGATCCCGGCTACGACACGGCGGACGAACTGCTGCATACGCGCATCGTGCAGGCGAGCGGCAATCAGTTCTTCCAGCAGATGGCGGCGATCGTGCGCGGCGCGGTGCGGCTGGTCAATCCGCGCGTCGTGCAGAAGGAAGGCGCGCACGAGGTCGCGGTGCAGGCGCATGCGCGCGTCGTCGATGCGATCGAGCGGCGCGACCCGCGCGAGGCGGAAGCCGCCGCGCTGGCGCTGATCGATTTCAGCGCGGACGAGATCTCGCGCGACTTCTCGGTCGAAGTGCCCGTGCGCGCGTGAGCGCGTTGCCGATCCGGATGCCGGCGCGCCGTTTATCATGACGGCCTGCCGGCGTCGTGCCGGCCGTTGCTCCACGACCGACACGGAAGATCCGGATGAACGACCTCGATCAGCGCCCGGTGCGCTTCGGCATCATCGGCGCGGGCGGCATCGCGCGCCGCTTCGCGCAAAGCCTCGCGCACGTACCGGGCGCCGCGCTCGCGCACGTATGGGCACGCCGCGCGGACGCGGCGGCCGCGTTCTGCGCGGCCTGCGGCGGCACGCCCGCGGCGAGCGTCGACGCGCTGCTCGCGTCCGACATCGATGCCGTCTACATCGCGACGCTACACGACAGCCACGCGCAGTACGCACTCGCCGCGCTCGCGGCCGGCAAGGCCGTGCTCTGCGAAAAGCCCGCGACGCTGAACGCGGCGCAGCTCGACGCCGTGCTGCGCGCCGCACATGCCGCCGGACGGCTGTTCATGGAAGCGATGAAGCCGCCGTTCTTTCCGCTCTACCGCCGGTTGCGCGCACATCTGAACGCCGATCCGATCGGCGAGATCCGGCTCGTGCGGGCGGGGTGCGCATCGTCGACGGTGCCGGCCGAGCACTCCGTGTACCGGCTCGATCGTGCGGGCGGCGCGCTGCTCGATATCGGGATCTACGAGGCGTTTCTGGCCGTCGACTGGCTCGGTGCACCCGTCGACGTGCAGACGCTCGGCCGTCTCGGCCCGACCGGCGTCGACCTGTTCGCAAGCCTGAACAGCCGCCACGCGAACGGCGGCATCGCGCAGCTGTTCTGCGGGCTCGACGTGATGGGGCGCGGCGATGCGCTGATCGCGGCCGCGGGCGGCCACGTGACGATTCACGAGAAATGGTGGAATCCGGCGCGCGCAACGATTCGCTATGCGGACGGGCGCACGGTCGAACTCGATGCGCCGTTCGAAGGCGGCGGGCTCAACTACGAAACCGCGCATTTCTGCGAGTTGCTGCGCGCCGGCGAGATCGAAAGCCCGATCGTCACGCATGCCCATTCGCGGCAGATGATCGCGATGACCGACGCGGCACGCGCCGCGCTCGGCGTCCGTTATCCGGACGAGTGACGGTGCGGCGCGCGGCGCAGCGCGTGCCGCGCGGCCGCGGTCAGTGCCGTGCCGGCAGCGACAGGCGCTTCTCGTACCAGCGCTGCACCCACTCGAGAATCTGGCACAGCACCCAGTAGATGGCCGCCGCCGCGAGATAGAGCGGCAGCGGCTGATAGGTCGCGGCGATCATTTCCTGCGCGCTGCGCAGCAGCTCGGTCACGGTGATGACGGACACGAGCGACGTGTCCTTGATCAGGCTGATCAGGCTGTTCGACAGGCTCGGCACCGCGATGCGCAGCGCCTGCGGGCCGATCACGTAGCGCAGCGTCTGCCCCCACGAGAGGCCGAGACTGTACGCGGCGAGCCACTGACCGCGCGCGATCCCGTTGATCGCGCCGCGCATGCTTTCGGACATGTACGCGGCGACGTTCGCGGACAGCGCGATCACGCCGGCCGGCGTCGGATCGAGCGAGATGCCGAGGCTCGGCAGGCCGTAGTAGATCACGAAGATCTGCACGAGCAGCGGCGTGCCGCGCATCAGGCTGACGTAGGCGCGCGCGAGCCATGCGAGCGCATTGACCCAGATGCGCTCGAAGCCTTCCAGCGGTTCGCCTTGCCGGATGCCCATCATCGCCAGCACGACGGCGCCGAGCAGGCCGAACACCATCGAGAGCACGGCGAACTTGACGGTCAGAACGGCGCCCTGGGCGAGCACCGGCAGCGATTGGACGAGCAGGGACGTGGTCGACATGGAATACGGAACGGATGCGTGCGCGAAAGCGCAATCATAAACCGGACGAATAAAACAAAGGGCGGCATCGTTGCAGATGCCGCCCTTGTCGGTCCGCCATCAGGCGGCGCGTGGAGGCCGGAGGGCGCTTACTTCAGCGGCTTCGTCACGTCGATGCCGAACCACTTGTCCGAGATCTTCGTGAACGTGCCGTCGGCTTCGAGCTGCGTCATCGCGTCGTCGATCGCCTTCTGGAACTTCGGGTTGCCCTTCTTGAACGGAATGCCCGACGGATTCGCCGAGCCGACGTTCGCGCCCGGCCGCAGCGGCAGCTGCGAGTTCTTCGTCAGGTACGCGAGCATCAGGCGATCGTTGAGCGCCGCGTCGAGACGGCCGGCCGCGAGATCGCGCAGATACTCGGGCGCGCCCGGATACGTCTTCACGTCGATGCCCGGCACCGACTTCGCCATGTCCATGTAGTTCGTGCCGAGCGCGACGCCGAGCTTCTTGCCCTTCAGGTCTTCGAGCGACTTGAACTGGCGCGTGTCGTCCTTGCGCTGGATCAGCTGCGCGGACGAATACGTATAAGCCGGTGAGAAGTCGAGCGTTTCCTTGCGCTTGTCGGTGATGCCGACCTGGTTGACGATCACGTCGAACTTGCCTGCCTGCAGGCCGGCGATGATGCCGCTCCATTCGGTCGTCACGAATTCCGGCTTCACGCCGAGCTTCGCGGCGACGGCCTTCGCGATGTCGACGTCGAAGCCGACGAGCTCGCCTTGCGGGCTCTTCGAATTGAACGGCGGGAACGTGCCCTCGAGGCCGATCCGCAGCGTGCCGCGTTGTTTGACCTGGTCGAGGAGGTCGGCCGCATGCGCGGTCGCGGCGGCGAACGACGTGCCGATCAGGCCGGCAACCAGCAGCTTCTTCAGCAGCGCAAATTTCATCGTGTGAGCTTCCTTGCCCCGACGGGGCTCATGATCTGACAATGGCGTCGATCATAGCAAAAATACAATCGACGTCTAAATATCGTTTGTTTATGCCTATATTACGCGGCACGCTCGCGCGCGATCGCCTTCACGCATTCGGCCACGAGCGCCGGGCCGCGATAGATGAAGCCGGTATAGAGCTGGACGAGCGATGCGCCGGCCGCGAGCTTCGCGCGCGCGTCATCGCCCGAGAAAATGCCGCCGACGCCGATGATCGGCACCGCGCTGCCGACTTCCGCGTGCAGCTTGCGGATTACCTCGTTCGACGCGTCGAACACCGGGCGGCCCGACAGCCCGCCGGCTTCGTCCGCGTGCGGCAGGCCTTGCACGGCGGCGCGCGACAACGTCGTGTTGGTCGCGATCACGGCTTCGATCTTGTGGCGCAGCAGCGTATCGGCGATCGCCTTGACCTGTTCGTCGTCGAGATCGGGCGCGATCTTCAGCGCGAGCGGCACGAGCTTGCCGTGCAGGTCGGCCAGACGCTGCTGCTTGTCCTTCAGTGCGGCGAGCAGCGCGTCGAGTTCGCCTGCGCCCTGCAGCTGGCGCAGGTTCTTCGTGTTCGGCGACGAAATGTTGATCGTCACGTAGCTCGCGAACGGGTAGACACGCTCGAGGCAGTACAGATAGTCGTCGGCGGCGCGCTCGATCGGCGTGTCGGCGTTCTTGCCGATGTTCAGGCCGAGGATGCCGCGATAGCGCGCGGCCTGCACGTTCTTCACGAACTGGTCGACGCCGTGGTTGTTGAAGCCCATCCGGTTGATCAGCGCCTCGGCCTGCGGCAGGCGGAACATCCGCGGGCGCGGATTGCCGGGCTGCGCGCGCGGCGTGACCGTGCCGACCTCGATGAAGCCGAAACCGAGTGCCGCGAGGCCGTCGATGGCCGCGCCGTCCTTGTCGAGACCGGCCGCGAGGCCTACCGGGTTGCGGAACGTGAGGCCCATCACCGTACGCGGCGCGTCGGGCACGCGCGCCGACAGCGCGCAGGCGAGGCCCGTGCGGCCGGCAGCGCCGAGCGCGCGCAGCGTGAGGTGGTGAGCGTCTTCCGCATCCATCTTGAACAGGGATGCGCGGGCCAGCGGATAGAGGGAACTGAACACGGGAATTGGGCGGACAGCCGGAATGAATGACAACCCGCTATTTTACCGGGAGTTGTGCGGCAGGGGCGGGCTTTGGTCCGGTGTGCTCGCGCGCCACCATCTTTGCGCGCTGCCGGTGCGCAAGCGGCAGCGCCGCGTACCGCTCACACCGAGCCGGTGTGACCGCCGGGCAGCGGCGCGCGCGCGAGTGCGGCGTCGACGGGCGGCAGATCGACGCGCGCCGGGTCGAGCACCTTCCAGCGGCCGTCGATGAGTCCTTCGAGCGGATGGAAGTTGGCCTTGTACGCCATCTTCGGGCTTTCGCGAATCCAGTAGCCGAGATAGACGTACGGCAGGCCGAGGCTCTTCGCCTGTTCGATCTGCCAGAGGATGTTGTACGTGCCGTAGCTCGTGTGCGGATCGTCCGGCTCGAAGAACGTGTAGACCGACGAGAGCCCGTCGCCGAGGATGTCGATCATGCTGACCATCCGCAGCTTGCCGGGCTCGCCGTCGGGCGCATCGGGATCGCGGAATTCGACGAGGCGCGAATTGATCCGGCTTTGCAGCAGGAACTGCTCGTACTGGTCGCGGCTGTCGCGGTCCATGCCGCCGCCCGCGTGGCGCGCCGACTGATAGCGCATGTAGAGCGCGTAGTGATCTTCGTCGTAGTGCAGCGGCGATACGGTCGCGACGAGCGCGCGATGCCGCTTCCACATCCGGCGTTGCGTGCGCGACGGCGCGAACGCGGCGACCGGCACGCGAACCGGCACGCAGGCGCGGCAGCCGTCGCAGTACGGCCGATAGGTGAACACGCCCGAGCGGCGAAAGCCGGCCTTCACGAGCTCGGTGTAGATGTCGGAGTTGATCAGATGGCTCGGCGTCGCGACTTGCGAGCGCGCGATGCGGCCGTCCAGATAGCTGCACGGATAGGGCGCCGTTGCATAGAATTGCAGCGCCGAAAGCGGTGAAAGCGGCAGCTCAGTCGGGTGAGTCATGGGCAGCTCTCGATGCAGGGATGGAGTGCCGCGCTAGCGCTCGATCCCGGAAGGGGCCGCCGGCTCGGTGCGGCCCGTCAGCGCGGCGAGCACGCGCTTGTCGAACTGCCACGGAATCGGCGGTTCGGCCACCGCGCGGCGCACGTGAGCGACAAAGGCCTTGCGTGCGATCTCGCGGCCGCCGAGCGACGCTAGATGCGACGTATTCTGCTGGCAGTCTATCATCTCCAGCCCGTGCTCGCGAAGGTGGGCGACGAGCGTGGCCAGCGCGATCTTCGAGGCGTCGGTGACGTCCGCATACATCGACTCGCCGAAGAACATCTGCCCGAACGCGACGCCGTACAGCCCGCCGACGCGCCGTCCGTCGTGCCATGTCTCGATGCTGTGTGCATTGCCGGAGCGATAAAGCGACGTGTACGCGTCGATGATCTCGGCCGTGATCCATGTGCCGCGCTGCCCGCGGCGCGGCGCCTGTGCGCACGCACGCATCACGCCGCGGAAGTCGTGATCGACGCGCACTTCCCATGCGGGATCGCGCAGCACGCGCTTGAGCGTCTTCTTCAGCGACGGCGATACCTTGAACTCGTCCGGCACGAGGATCATCCGCGGGTCGGGGCTCCACCACAGCACGGGCTGGCCGTCCGAATACCACGGGAAAATGCCGCGCAGATACGCGTCGATGAGCCGCGACGGCAGCAGATCGGCGCTCGCGGCAAGCAGGCCCGGCGCGCCGGTCGCAGGTCCGAGCGCGCGTTCGACGGGCGGAAACGGATCGTCCGGGCCGAGCCAGGGAACCATGGGCCGATTCAGCCGTTGCGCAGCGAGCGGAAGATGTCGCCGGTGTGTACGCCGTAGTCGCCGGTCGCGCGATCGGCGAAGAAGAAGCGCAGCGTCTGGCTGACCGTCGGGAACGCGATTTCGTCCCACGGGATGTCGGCTTCGTCGAACAGCTTGACCTCGAGGCTTTCCTCGCCGGCCTCGAATTCCGGATCGACGAGCCGCGCCAGATAGAACAGATGCACCTGATGCACGTGCGGCACGTTCAGCAGCGTGAACAGGTTCTGCACCTCGACGCGCGCGCCGGCTTCCTCGAGCGTTTCGCGCGCGGCCGCCTCGGCGGTCGTTTCGCCCATCTCCATGAAGCCTGCGGGCAGCGTCCAGAATCCGTAACGCGGTTCGATCGCGCGGCGGCACAGCAGCACCTGTTCGCCCCATACCGGCACCGTGCCGACGACGTTGCGCGGATTCTGATAATGGATCGTGCCGCAGTGATCGCAGACGAAGCGCTCGCGGTTGTCGCCCTGAGGGATGCGCGCGATGACTTCGTGGCCGCAGACGGAGCAGAATTTCATGTCGAATGGAAGGGACGAGGTGATTGCGAGTGTATCACCGGGGCGGCGCATTCTCGAACGCGCGCATCGGGCGCGCGGCGGTGCGCACACGACGGACGGAAACCGCACGGAAAACAAAAAGCCCGGCGCGAGGCCGGGCTTTCTGCGGAAATCGGGACGCTTGGTTGCGGGGGTAGGATTTGAACCTACGACCTTCGGGTTATGAGCCCGACGAGCTGCCAGACTGCTCCACCCCGCGTCCGTCGAAAGATTGAATTATAAGGAGTAACCCGAGCGCGTGCAAGCACTTTGTGAGAATCGCGTTCGAAAGGCGGCCGGGGTCGGGACGCACGACGCGTGCGCTAGAATCGAGCGGTTTGTGTCGTCACTCCGGCAGCGGGGCCGCGATCGCAGCGGCGCCGTTGCGATTCTCATTACAGCATCGACGGATTCATGGACATCGCTCACGATCTGCAATCGATCGGCGCGCAGGAACAGGCGCTCGTGTTTCCCCACTTCGATCCCGCGCGCGCGTGGGCGCTCGGCAACCGCATGCATGCACTCGCCGCGTCGCGCGGGCACGCGATCGCGATCGACATCGCCACGTTCGGACACCCGCTGTTCTTCTCCGCGCTGCCCGGCGCGACGCCCGACAACGCCGACTGGGTGCGCCGCAAGCGCAACGTCGTCGCGCATTTCCGCCGCAGTTCGTATGCGATCGGGCTGCGCATGCAGCAGGCCGGCACGACGCTCGCCGACAAGCACGGCCTGCCGCTCGCCGAATACGCGCCGCACGGCGGCGCGTTTCCGCTGACCGTCGCGGGCGCCGGCGTGATCGGCTCGGTCACCGTGTCGGGACTGCCGCAACGGCTCGATCACGAATTCGTCGTCGAAACGCTGTGCGCCGAGCTCGGTCAGGACTACGGCGTGCTGGCGCTCGCGAGGAGCTGAACGATGCAGCTGCCCGGATACGCCTGGCTCGCGATCGCGATCGTCGCGGAAGTGATCGGCACGTCGGCGCTACGCGCGGCGGACGGCTTCACGCGCTTCTGGCCGTCGACGCTCGTCGTGGCCGGTTACGGCGTCGCGTTCTACTGCCTGTCGCTGACATTGCGCACGATGCCGGTCGGCATCATCTATGCGGTGTGGTCGGGCGCAGGCATCGTGCTGATCACGCTCGTCGCGATGCTGCTGTACCGTCAGGTGCCCGACCTGCCGGCGGTGATCGGCCTCGGCCTGATCATCTCGGGCGTCGTGGTGCTGAACCTGTTCTCGAAGATGCAGGCGCACTGAACGTGCGCACGATTGCCCGATAGATAGACGCTCATGACCGACACCGCTTCCGCTTCTCCCGAATCCGCCCAGCCCGACGTGCGCGCGTATGTCGCGAACCGCATCGGCTTTCTCGAACTGAACCGGCCGAAGGCGCTGAACGCGCTGTCCGTCGGGATGATCCGCACGATGCAGCAGGCGCTCGATGCGTGGCGCGACGATCCGGACGTCGTCGCGGTCGTCGTGTACAGCCCGCACCCGCGCGCGTTCTGCGCGGGCGGCGACGTACGGTTCTTCCACGACGCATGGCAGCGCGGCGACCGCGACGCGGTCGACACGTTCTTCATCGAGGAATACACGCTCAACCACGCGATCTTCACCTATCCGAAGCCGTACATCGCGCTGATGCACGGCGTCGTGATGGGCGGCGGGATGGGGATCTCGCAGGCCGCGCGGCATACGGGCGGGCTGCGCGTCGTCACCGATTCGACGAAGATGGCGATGCCCGAAACCCGCATCGGGCTGTTTCCGGACGTCGGGATGAGCTGGTTCCTGGCCCGTACGCCGGGCATGATCGGCCGCTACCTCGCGGTGACGGGCGCGACGCTCGACGCGGCCGGCGCGCTGGCCGCGCAGCTTGCCGACGTCTACCTGCCCGACGCCGCGTTGCCGGCGCTGATCGACGCGCTGAAGGGCACGCGCTTCGACGACGGTGCGCAGGCCGTTGCATGCGTCGCCGATGCGGCGGCCGCGCACAAGGTCGTACCGACGCCCGATACCTCGGCGCTCGCCGACGCGCGCGCCGCCATCGATCGGCATTTCGCGCAGCCCGACATCGGCGCGATCGTCGCGTCGCTCGAGGCGGAGCAGGACTGCGCTGCCGTCGACGGCTGGGTCGAGAAGGCGACGCATGCGATGCGCAGCGAGCTGTCGCCGCTGTCGATGGCCGTGTCGCTCGAAGTCGTCGACCGCGCGCGCGGCGCGACGATGGCCGAATGCCTGCGGCGCGATCTCGATCTCACGCGCTCGACGTTCGCGCGCGGCGACGTGATCGAGGGCGTGCGTGCACTGATCGTCGACAAGGATCACCGGCCGGCTTGGCGGTTCAAGTCGATCGCCGACGTCGATCGCGCGGACGTGCTCGCAATGTTCGACAGTCCGTGGACGCCCGACACGCATCCGCTGCGTCATCTGAAGGACTGAATGCGCGCTGCCGCGTGAAGCGGCCTATCGAAATGAAAAGGCCGCCTGTCGATGCAGGCGGCCTTTTCGTTGGTGGGCGTTGGAATGCGCGGTATGTGGTTCGGCGATCGGCGATCGGCGATCGACGGGCGTTCGAACGCGGGCGTCCGTGCGTCGCCGGTCAGTCTTCGCCGGCGTCGTCCGACATGAACGCGCGCATGAACACGAGCGCGCCGAAGCCCCAGACCGCATTGGCCGCGAAGCCGGCCGCGAGCACCGGCATCATGTTGCCGGACGGCCAGAGCCCGCGCAGCGGATCGATCGCGAACACGCGCGCGGCGGTCAGCACGATGCCGCCGAATAGCAGCGCGCCGATCCACGGCGCCTCGCGCTCCGGCGACACGCGCAGCAGCCATGCCATCGGGATCGCGAAGCACGCGCTGATCAGCGCGTTGGCGACAAATTCAGGAATACCGAGCGGCGCGAACGGCTGCGTCGAGAAGCCGGCCGCGGCGATCAGATCGGCCGTATGCAGCAGCGCCAGCGTCGCTTCGCGGAAGAACAGGGCGGCCAGGAAGCCGGAGAGGAAGGGCAGGATGACTTTCTGCATCGGTCGTTAGTGCGCTGCATGCGCGTGCGGCGAAGCCGGATGCGC
Organism: Burkholderia sp. BC1; assembly: GCF_052683555.1. Classification (NCBI taxonomy): domain Bacteria; kingdom Pseudomonadati; phylum Pseudomonadota; class Betaproteobacteria; order Burkholderiales; family Burkholderiaceae; genus Burkholderia; species Burkholderia sp. BC1. Next base: position 64,862 of record NZ_JBQYLP010000023.1, on the reverse strand, counting down.
GCGGTTGTTCGGACAGGGCGTCATTATAGGGCCGGGCCGGCGCATATTCGCTGCAGCGTCGCGCTAATCACGAAAGCGGAAAACCTAAGCTCAAAAAAATCGTTCCAAAGCCTCGCCCCGGTCCCTAGACTGATTTCCCAGAAGCCGCCGTGCATCCGCGCATTCGCCCGCCGCACGGCCCGACCGGCGAACCATCCCGATTCGAACGCACACCATGCATGCGGCGCCGACGCGCGCCGCGAGCAGGGCGACGTTTTATCTCAATTCTGGCAAGGACAGTCACGCAGGAGCAGCAGATGAATGTGTTCTGGTTTATTCCCACGCACGGCGACAGCCGCTACCTCGGCACGGCCGAAGGCGCACGCGCCGCGGACTACGACTACTTCCGGCAGGTCGCCGTCGCGGCCGACACGCTCGGCTACGAAGGCGTGCTGCTGCCGACCGGACGCTCGTGCGAGGACGCGTGGGTCGTCGCGTCGAGCCTGATTCCGGCAACGCGCCGGCTGAAGTTCCTGGTCGCCGTGCGGCCCGGCATCGCGTCGCCGGGGCTTTCCGCGCGAATGGCCGCGACGTTCGACCGGCTGTCCGGCGGCCGTCTGCTGATCAACGTCGTGACGGGCGGCGATGCGGCCGAGCTCGAAGGCGACGGGCTGTTCGCCGATCACGATACGCGCTACGAGATCACCGACGACTTCCTGCATATCTGGCGCGGGCTGCTCGCCGCGTCGCACGACAACGACGGCTTCGACTATATCGGCAAGCATCTGCGCTCGAAGGGCGGCAAGGCGCTGTATCCGCCGGTGCAGCGTCCGCATCCGCCGCTGTGGTTCGGCGGTTCGTCGCCGGCCGCGCATGCGATCGCGGCCGACCACATCGATACCTATCTGACCTGGGGCGAACCGCCCGAGGCCGTCGCGAAGAAGATCGCCGATATCCGCGCGCGGGCGCAGGCGCGCGGCCGCGAGATCAAGTTCGGCATTCGTCTGCACGTGATCGTGCGCGAAACCGAGGACGAAGCATGGCGCGACGCCGACCGGCTGATCAGCCGTCTCGACGACGACACGATCGCCCGCGCGCAACAGGCCTTCGCGAACATGGACTCCGAAGGGCAGCGCCGGATGGCCGCGCTGCACGGCGGCAAGCGCGGCGGCCGCGAGACGCTCGAGGTGTATCCGAACCTGTGGGCGGGCGTCGGCCTCGTGCGCGGCGGGGCGGGCACGGCGCTCGTCGGCAATCCGGAGCAGGTCGCGGAGCGCATGCGCGAATACGCGGCGCTCGGGATCGAGACGTTCATCCTGTCCGGCTATCCGCATCTTGAAGAGTCGTACCGTTTCGCGGAACTCGTGTTCCCGCTGATCAAGGGCAAGCAGGCGCAGCGTCCGACCGGACCGCTGTCGGGGCCGTTCGGCGAGATCGTCGGCAACAACTATCTGCCGAAGACGAGCCAGAGCTGAGCGAAGGGAGGCTGCAATGACGACGATAACGTCGACGACCGGCGGCGCCGCCGCCCGTGCGTGGCGCGGCATCGCGCCGTGGCTCGTGCCGCTCGCGCTGCTGGTCGCCTGGGAGATCGGTACGCGCACGGGCTGGCTGTCCACGCGCGTGCTGCCGGAGCCCGTCGCGGTCGTGCGGGCCGCGTGGTCGCTCGTGACGTCCGGCGAGATGTGGGCGAACGTCAAGGTCAGCACCTGGCGTGCGCTGCTCGGCTTTGCGGTCGGCGGCGGCGTCGGGCTCGCGCTCGGGCTGGCGACCGGACTGTCGAAGACCGCGGAGGTCGCGCTCGATTCGACGATCCAGATGATCCGCAACATTCCGGCGCTCGCGATGATTCCGCTCGTGATCCTGTGGTTCGGGATCGACGAGAAGGCGAAGCTGTTCCTCGTCGCGCTGGGCGTGTTCTTTCCCGTCTACATCAATACGTATCACGGCATCCGGTCGGTCGACGCGAGCCTGATCGAGATGGCGAAGAGCTACGGCGTGCGCGGCTTCGCGCTCTACCGGCACGTGATTCTGCCGGGCGCGCTGCCGTCGATTCTCGTCGGCGTGCGTTTTGCGCTCGGGCTGATGTGGGTGATGCTGATCGTCGCGGAAACGATCTCCGCACAGTCGGGCATCGGCTACATGACGATGAACGCACGCGAATTCCTGCAAACCGACGTCGTGGTGGTCGGCATCCTGCTGTACGCGGTGCTCGGCAAGCTGGCCGACGTGCTGGCGAAATGGCTCGAGCGCGTGACGCTGCGCTGGCACCCGGCCTATCAATCAGGAGCGAAGGCATGAATGCGACCACTTCGGCGGCCGTCTACGGGCCGCTGGCCGGCGCCGATCTCGAAGCCGAACTCGCGCAGACGCGCGTCGCGGACGACGCAGCGCGCGACGCGGCGATCGTCGAGCGCGACGGCGGTGCGGCCATCGTGCCGCTTGCGCGGCGCCGCGCGGGCGATGCGGCGTCCGACGATGCGGTGACGCTGAGCGGCGTCAGCAAGCGTTTCGGCACGCGCACGGTGCTCGACGACGTCGATCTGCGGATCGCGCGCGGCAGCTTCGTCGCGATCGTCGGGCGCAGCGGCTGCGGGAAATCGACGCTGCTGCGGCTCGTCGCCGGCCTCGAGCAGCCGAGCGACGGCACGCTCGCGACGCGCGGTGCCGCCGGCGCCGCGCTCGATACGCGAATCATGTATCAGGACGCGCGGCTGCTGCCGTGGAAGACCGTGCTGCAGAACGTGATGCTCGGCCTCGGCCGCCGCGCGCGCGACGACGCGCGTGCGGTGCTCGCCGAAGTCGGCCTGCTCGAGCGCGCGGACGACTGGCCCGCGCAGCTCTCGGGCGGTCAGCGCCAGCGCGTCGCGCTTGCACGTGCGCTCGTGCACCGTCCGGAGTTGCTGCTGCTCGACGAGCCGCTCGGCGCGCTCGACGCGCTGACGCGCATCGAGATGCATGCGCTGATCGAGCGGCTGTGGCGCGAGCATCGGTTCACCGCGCTGCTCGTCACGCACGACGTGCAGGAAGCCGTCGCGCTCGGCGACCGCATCCTGCTGATCGAGCAGGGGCGTGTCGCGCTCGACCAGCCCGTGCCGCTCGAGCGGCCGCGCGCGCGGGCGTCGGCAGCGTTCGCCGCGCTCGAGGACCGCGTGCTGCAGCGTGTGCTCGGCGGACGCACGGAGGAAGTGCGCGACGCCGACGCGAACGTCCACGCGAGCGGCGGGCGGTCCGTCGCACGGATCCGCTGGGCCGTTTAATCCGCGGGCGGCACTGGCCGCCCGTTTCCCGACTTTTTTTCGGAGCGATCAACCCGATGAGCATTACTGCAATCAACGTGCGCAACCAGTTCAAAGGCAAGGTGAAGGAGATCATTCGCGGCCCCGTCGTGTCCGAGGTCGACGTGGAGACGCCGTTCGGCATCGTCACGTCCGTCATCACGACGCGTTCGGTTGACGAACTCGAACTGAAGGTGGGCGCCGAAGTCGTCGCGCTCGTGAAATCGACCGAGGTATCGATCGCGCGGCTGTGAGCGGCCGCACGCGTCGGGCGGCGATGCCGCCTGGCGTCGTGCGGTGCGCCGTCGAGACGGCCGTTTCGTCGGCCGATCGGCCGGTGTTCGACGTCCGGGCGAAGTGCTAGGATGGAGCGACATCGATGCCGGAGGCCGCGCATGACGCCCATTCTTTCTCCCGAAGCCATCGAGGCGCTGAAGTGGATCGACCGGTTCGGCGAAAGCCGGCCGGTGCCCGCTGCGTTCGACGACGTCGTCTACGCGTTGCTGAACGAGGGGCTGATCTATCAGGCCGCGGCCGGCCGCGTCGACCTGACCGCCGACGGCAAATCCGTTTTGTCCGACAAATACGACTGACCTGACGGCGCGCGCCGCGCCGGCGGCGTTGCGCCGTGCACGACGGAGCGTGCGATGGAACCGACAGGCAGCGATCTCGGCGACTACAGCGAGCCTTATCGCGGCTTCGAGATCGAGGTAAAGACCGAGCAGGTTTGGGACGGCGAGCATGTGCACTACCGCGTGCTCGAGCGCGGCAAGGTGCGCATCGACTGGCGGCTCGTCAAGGTCGACGGAATCCTGCTGACCGAGCGGCGCGTGATCGAGCGCGTGCTCGACGAAGCGCGGCGCGCGGTCGACGCGGAACTCGGCGACGCGAGCGCGCGTTAGCCGCGCCGGCCAGGCGTGCGCCGGTTGCGGTAAAATGCCCGGTTGTTCCCGCGCCGCCTGTGCCCGATTCCATGTCCGCTTCGTCTTTGCTTCCTCCTCGCCGCGTTTCCGTCGCGCCCATGCTCGACTGGACCGATCGTCATTGCCGCTCGTTCCATCGCACGCTGACGCGCAACACGTGGCTGTATACGGAGATGATCACGACGGGCGCGCTGCTGTTCGGCGACGTCGCGCGGCATCTCGCGTTCACGCCGAACGAGTCGCCGGTCGCGCTGCAGCTCGGCGGCAGCGAGCCGGACGATCTTGCGCGTGCGGCCAAGCTCGGCGAGCAGTGGGGCTACGACGAAATCAACCTGAACTGCGGCTGCCCGTCCGAACGCGTGCAGCGCGGCGCATTCGGCGCGTGCCTGATGAACGAGCCGCAGCTCGTCGCCGACTGCGTGAAGGCGATGCGCGATGCGGTGTCGGTGCCCGTGACGGTCAAGCACCGGATTGGCGTCGATGCGGTCGAGGATTACGCGTTCGTGCGCGACTTCGTCGGCACGGTGGCGCAAGCGGGGTGCTCGACGTTCATCGTGCATGCGCGCAATGCGATCCTGAAGGGCTTGTCGCCGAAGGAGAATCGCGAGATTCCGCCGCTCAAGTACGACTATGCGTATCGGTTGAAGCGCGATTTCCCGTCGCTCGAGATCGTGATCAACGGCGGGATCAAGACGCTCGACGAGGTGGCGCAGCATCTCGAGCACGTCGACGGCGTGATGCTCGGCCGCGAGGCCTATCACAACCCGTACGTGCTCGCCGACGTCGATGCGCGCTTCTACGGATCAACCGACGCCGCGCCGACGCGCGAAGAGGCCGAGGCGCGGCTGATCGAATACTGCGCGGCGGAACTGAAGCGCGGCACGTACCTCGGCGCGATCGTGCGGCATGCGCTCGCTCTGTATCGCGGCGTGCCGGGCGCGCGCGGCTGGCGTCGCGTGCTGTCGGACAACAAGAAGCTCGCGCGCGGCGATCTGGCCGTGTTCGACGAGGCGCGCGCGCATCTGAACGACATCGAAGAAATTTTTGAAAAAAAGGCTTTGCAAGATTCAAAAGAGTTCGTATAATCTTGCTTCTTCGCTGCTGAACAGCAAACGACGCAGCGAAGAGCAAAGCAGTATCAGTGGTGGCTGTAGCTCAGTTGGTAGAGTCCAGGATTGTGATTCCTGTTGTCGTGGGTTCGAGTCCCATCAGCCACCCCAAAGAATTCCGAGCAGTATCAAGTTGTTAGAAACGGCACTGAGATTTCTCAGTGCCGTTTTTGTTTTTGGCGTTCCCAAATTGGGAATCTCGCCCAGGTCGGTTTTGCGCCGACCGAATGATCCGAACGCCGATACACTGTCACTGCCGAGAATCTGAACTGCCGCTGCGACTTTGATCGAAAGGGCCCACGCGCGCTCCGCGAGCTGTGATTCGTCTTATGCGGCTCTCAAAAATCACTCCCATCATCACGCACCGAGCGCATGGTATGCAGACCGGTACATTCAGGCGCCGCGATCCCACTACCCAACGCCGGCTGCTACGCATACCGCCACCACCCCATATCGGCCTTCGCCAAATCCCACCCGCCGTCCCCCGATCCTTTGACATCAATCAACATTGGCGGAATTGAACCGCGATTAGGCGAATTTCACGGCTGACTCACATGCTTTCATCCATGTAAGATGGCCGCACTTTCCTCGCGCCTGTTTTTTCAAGGGCCGTTCGATCCCGACGATATCCCGGATGTCGTCGGGATTTTTTTTTCGCGTTTTCGAATGCCGCTCTCGAATCGCGCCAGCCTTTCCCGACGTCACTGCACGCCGCAATAACGCATCAGCAAATCGGCCTCCGTCTCGTGCACTTCGACGGGCAGGGCGGTCGCGCCTGCATGTGCGAGATAACGCGCGCGATGCTGCCCATTGCGGAACGACACGACACCGACTTTCGCCAGACCGGGAAGGCCGAACAGCGTCCGCGTTCTCGTCTCGCGAAACGTGACGAACGGCATATCGGGAATGCGTGGACTGACCGGATCGAGGAATTCGCGAATACCGGCCGCTTTGCCGGGCGGCCAATACTCGACCGCGGGCAGCACGTAATCCGTGGTGTCGCGGTCGGCGCACGCAAGCAGCCTGGCCGGATCGACGATCACGACGCGATGCCGCGAATCGTCGGATGCGAACACGCGCTTCAGGTGCGTGGACGCATAGGGCGCGTGTCCGGGAAGCGGAACGATCCAGACGTCTTCGCCGCGATAAGTGGTACGAGTCAGTGGCATCGTTTTGGTGAATGGCGCGTGCGGTCTCGATCGGTCTGATGGCGAGTGTAGCAGTGCCGCACGATCGCAAAGCGATCGGGATAACGCAGCGACAAAAAAACGGCGAGGTTCGAACGACGAATCGATCCGCGCAATGCAATGGCGCACACACATACGGACGAATGCCCGCGCCGATGCGCAACTTCGACATTCAAACCAGCAGTCGATTTAAAGACACCCGCGAATATCGCTTTTCGATTGGGCCGCCGCAAGCAACCGGACTGCACAACGCCGCGAGATCATGCGACGGCGCATCGCGCAAACATATGCGCCGCGCTCGCCGACTGCACAACCTGCACACAGTGCGCGCGATTGCTGCATTGGCATCAGCAATGCGTCATTTGCCGCACAGACCGCCGGGCGCCCCGCGCCCGACAATCCGCGTGGTTGACCGTTCTACCCCGGCCCGGTCAACCTTTTCCCCGCTCGCTCGCGTAGGAGCGGGGCTTTTTACCCATCCGGCGCCCGAAGCCCGCGCCGGCAAACCGGACTGCGTCAGCCCGGCTGCTGCGTCGTCGCGCGGTCTCGCGTCGCGCCGTCCGCATGAATTGCTTTCCTCGTGCCTGAGCCTCGCTCAGGCCCATCGCCGGTTGCGGCCGGCGATGTCTTGGTCCCGGCAGCGTACGATTGCGCTGCCGGGATACTTTTTGCGCCGCCACCGCGGCGCGGCCCGCGCGGCAGTCGCGTCAGCGCGCGTCCTCGACATTCGTCTCCCAGCCGCCGTACCGGCCGCCCAGCGAACGCACCTCGCGATCGATCGCAACCGTATGTCCCGTGATGTCGGCGAGCGCCATCGTGCCGTCGTGCATGAATCGCACGACGCTGTTGCCGTCTTCGTCGGGCGCGACCGAGTCGATCTCGTAGCCTTTCGCTTCGGCCCAGTCGGCGAAGTGGTGCGCATCGTCCGGTTCGCGGAAGCTCGCCCAGTGCAGCACGCGCCGGCGCACGTCGCTCGCGTCGCCGTTGCGCCGCAGCGCATCGAGCACCTGCATGTCGAGCATGATCCGGCGATCGTCGTCGGTCGGGTAGAGCGTTCCCCAGTACGTTTCCTTGTCCGGATCGTCCTGATACGCATACTGAAGCGCGTACGTCGTGCGCTCGGCCGCATCGTCGACGACGGCTGCCGCCGTCTCCTCGTCGAACGGCACGTAGAACAGCAGGTCGCGATGGCCGTCGACGGTGATGTGGCCGATCATCACGCCGCCTTTCGCGAGCACGGCAAGTTCGTCGGCGGCCGGCAGCCCGTCAGGCGTCGGCCGCGCGATGTCGACGCGCACGCTGAGCAGCGCCGTGCGCGGATCGTCTTCGGCAATCTCGGCATAACTCTCGTTGAAGCCGATGAACGCTTGGTGATCGCCCATCCGGGCAGGGAAGGTTCCCCAGGTATCGGTCATGGATCTCTCCGGTCAGGGGTCGTGTTGACGGTTGCAAAGCGTTCGAATGTATCATCGAAAGCCGCGTCGGCCGCGCAGGCCGGTGCGAACCCGGGCGGCGCCCGCCGCGCGTGTCGCCTCCACCAGCGAAGGAGATTCCGATGTCGATGTTCGCGGTCAATGGTGTTCGAATCGATCCGCTCAGTGCACGCGTCACGCACGTGCGCTGGGCGGCCGTGAATGCGGCCGACCGCTCGTGGGCGGCGGCGCCGGCCGAGGCGCCGGTCGCCGACGTCGCGCGCGCGATCGCTGCCGGCGACGACGTTCATGCAATCTTCGCCGATGCAGGCGACGCCGTGATCGGCCCGCGGCTGAAGCGCGTGCGCTATCGCGACGCGTCGGAAGGCATCGAGCTCGACGTCGACGCGACGAGCGAAGCGCGTACGTTGCGCGATCTGCCGCAAATCTGAGCGGCGCGCACCGCGCGCACTTGCGCATCGCCGCCGGTGCGCGCAGTATCGGCTGAGGGCCGGCCCGCGCCGGGCCGTCGCACGCGCGACTGACCGACGTTCTGCCGGTCGACGCCAACCGGATCCGGCAAACCTCAGGAAATCATGTCCCGACACTTCATTGCCTCGCTCGTCGCCGCGTCGTGTGCGCTGCTTGCCGCGTGCCAAAGCGCGTCGGAGCCGCCTGCCATGACGCCGTCGCCGGAAACCGCGTCAACGGCGGTGCCGGCTTCGGCGCCCGCAACCCGGATTCGCGGCATCGGCTCGGCACCGCGCCTCGCCGGACAGAGCCACTGGTCCGTGAGCCAGTGCACGTCGAACGGTACGGTCAAGGTCTGTCAGTAGCGCGGCCGGCGCAATGCGCGTCCGCATCCGCAGGCTTTTCACGCGATAGCGATCGGTCGCACCCGGCCGTTCAATCGGCGCGCGATGCTGTCACACATCGGGGCGCTTGCCGCGGCGAGAGAAACTGCGAGCGGCCATCCGCAAAAAAATTGGTAATTCCTACCCAGACCGGACCAAAATGGATTTGATTTCAAGGGTGGGAGTTGCCTTCAGAAGCTTGCACAGCAAGGGTCTGAGGTCGTCGTCCCGATGGTTGAAACGGTAGCAAACTTCAGCCAGGTAAAGATGAAAGAATTTTTGGGGCACGCCGCGGTACGGATAGAGCCAATTCTTGGCGTAGCTCCAGAAGCCTTCGATACCGTTGATGTGATCGCGCCCGACCGGTTTGCCTTTCTCTTTGCGCACGATCACATGGTCGCCGCGTAGCCTAAGGGTGGCGTACGCCTGCCATGCATCGGTGTAGTACAGCGAGCCTTCTCGCGTATGTGCCTGGATCTGCTCCATGATCGCTACCTGGTCATGCGTTGCGATCGGGGCGGCTTTGACTTCGCCATTGCGTTTGACGATGCCGAAGACGACGACTTTACCCGCTGCACCCCAACCACGTTTGCCGTGGCGAGCCCCGCCAAACGTGGTTTCGTCGCATTCCAGCGCCCCGCCAAACGGCTCGCGCAGTTGCTCTTGCTGAGCCATGCATGCACGAATCAAACGATAGAAGCGCTCGCGTGATTTGGCGCTGATCGAGGTATCAAACCGCTGCCGATAAACCGGCACGCCCAGCACGAACAACTCCAGCAAGCGCGTCTTCTGCCGACTGCTCAGGCGCACCGAATCCCAGACCGACGTCCAACTGAATTTCTTGCCACAGCTACGGCACTTGTACCGTCCATCGGACAATTCATAGGGCCTGCTCGTCGCGCATTCAGGACAGCGTTTCATCGTCGGACCAGCATAACTCCGGTCCGGTCTGGGTAGGAATTACCAAAAAAAAAAGAGCGAAGCGCCGCGGCGAGCGAGCACCGCGCAGTGATCGTGTCTGCCATCCGGACGGCGGTCTGCGATCGAGGTTCGCGCGCTGCGCGACGCGCGAAGGCGGCCGCGCGTTCGACACGGCGCGGCGCCTTCGCGCTCGACCGGTTCGGCGTCGGCGAGCAAGCCGCTCGCGCGATCGCACGGCGATTCGCCGGCCGGCGTGAGCGGCAGACGGCGCGGCGTGCGATACAGCGGCATCGCGCCGGCACGCTACGCGCTCGCCGATCTCGCCGCGACGCCGGGCCGGCCGTGCGGCCGCCCGGTGCGCGACGATGCGGCGCTTACAGGTTCGGCGACAACTCGAGCGCGTTCGTCAGATCGCCCATTGCCGGTGCGCCGTTCGCCTTCAGCGCATCGTCGCGCTGCTGCAGGCCCGGCAGGCGCGGCAGCGAGAAGCGGCGCGTGATGAAGCGCAGGATCGACGCGGTGTCGTACTGCGTGTGATCGACGAAACCCTTCTTCGCGTACGGCGACACGATGATCGCCGGAATCCGCGTGCCGGGGCCCCAGCGGTCGCCCTTCGGCGGCGCGACGTGATCCCAGAAGCCGCCGTTCTCGTCGTAGGTGACGACGACGACCATGTTCTTCCACTGCGGGCTCGCCTGCAGATGCGCGATCACGTTCGCGATGTGCTGGTCGCCGCTCGCGACGTCGGTGTAGCCCGCGTGCTCGTTCAGGTTGCCCTGCGGCTTGTAGAACGCGACCTGCGGCAGCGTGCCGGCGTCGATCGCCTGGATGAACGCGCTGCCGTCGGTGCCGCCGTCGAGCAGGTGCTGCGCGCGATTCGCGGTGCCGGGCGCCTGGTTCGCGTAGTAGTTGAACGGCTGGTGGTGCGGCTGGAAGTTCGGCGCCGTCATGTTCGGGCCGTAGATCACGTTCGCGGTTCCGCTTTGGGCGGCCTGCAGCGCCTGGCCCCAGGCACCGCCGTACCAGGCCCACGACACGCCCGCGTTGGTCAGCAGATCGCCGATGTTCTGCTGCGTCTGCGGCGGCAGCGTCGTCGCGGCCGACGGATCGGCGAGGTTCGGATCGCCGCCTGCGGCCGCCTTGTTGCCGCTCGGCTGATAGGGCGGCTGCATCGTGTTGACCGCGTAGAAGTCGGGCGTCAGGTTGCCCGAGTTCACGAACTTCGGTGCGCCGGCGAGCGCGGACGCCGGCGAGTTGCTCGCGAGCTGCAGCGACTTGCCGTCCGCGTTGACGGCGGAGATCGAGCCGGCTGCCGGGCTCTTGTCCGCGTTCGCGTAGTACGGCGCGCACGCGCAGATCAGGTATTGGTGGTTCAGGAACGAGCCGCCGAATGCGCCCATGAAGAAGTTGTCCGCGAGCGTGTACTGCTGCGCGATCTTCCAGAGCGGCAGCTTCGATGCGTCGGCCGTGTAGTGGCCCATCACGAGGCCGCCCGAATCGGCCCACGCGGCGAACATGTCGTTCTTGCCGCCGTTGATCTGCATCTGGTTCTCGTAGAAGCGGTGATACAGGTCACGCGTCGTCACGCTCATCGACGTGTTGAAGCCGTTCGGATCGTCGATCGCGAACGGCGCGTTCGGCAGGTTCTCGGTCATCGCTTCGGTCACGGCCGGCGTGACGCCCTTGGCGGTCAGGCCGCCCCAGATCTTCGGCAGCGTCGCGAGCGGCTGACCGTTGCGGTCCTTCTGCTGCGCGCTGGCGGCCGTCACGTTCTGCAGCCCGTTGGCGCCGGGGAAGTTGCCGTACAGGTTGTCGAAGCTGCGGTTCTCCGCGTAAATGACGACGACGTTCTTCACGGCCGACAGGCCCTGCTGCTGCACGTCGTCGCCGCCGCAGGCGGTGAGGGCGAGCGCCGCGGCAACGGCGATCGGCGTAAAGCGAATCCAGGCGTGGTGGTTCATCCGTTGTACTCTCATCTCTCTTGTCGCGTGGGGACCGGCGTCGATTGCCGGGCGACCCGGCAGGCGGGCGCGGCATGTCCGGCAGCCCGCATTCTGAGGGCGCGATTTGACAGGCTGGTGTAGGCGTCCTTTCGAATGGCTGTCGATGCTTCGTCATGGAACGGTCATGCGGCTGACATAAACTCCGGCCGCTCCTGAACCGACATTGCGATCCATCGATGAAGCTTCGCCTACCGAGAACCGGCGCGCTCGTGCGCCCGTGGCGGCGCGCGGGCCGCGCGCTTGCGCTGGCCGCCGCGCTCGCCGCCGTTGCGGGCTGCGACGCGCAGCCCGGCGCGGGTGCCGCGCTTGCCCAGCCCGCCGGCGCATCGGGCGCCGCGCAGCGTGCGGCCGCACCGGCGTCGGCCGCCGCCGGCGACGGCGCGCCGCTCGTCGCGACGAACCGTCCGCAGACGCGCGCGCAAGTTTACGAAGGCGTGCGCCGGATGACCGCGCTCGGCAAGCAACTTTTCTTCGACCCTACGCTGTCAGGTTCCGGCAAGCTCGCGTGCGCGTCGTGCCACAGCCCCGAGCATGCGTTCGGGCCGCCGAACGCGCTGTCGGTGCAGCTCGGCGGCGACGACATGCGGCGTGCCGGGTTTCGCGCGGTGCCGTCGCTGAAGTATCTGCAGGGCGTGCCGCCGTTCGCCGAGCACTTCCACGATTCGGACGACGAAGGCGACGAGAGCGTCGATGCCGGCCCGACCGGCGGCCTCACGTGGGACGGCCGCGTCGACACGGGCGCCGCGCAGGCGCGCATTCCGCTCACATCGCCGTTCGAGATGAACAGTTCGCCCGCGAAGGTCGCGCGCGCGGTGCGCGCGGCACCATACGCGGACGCGTTTCGCGCCGTGTTCGGCGCGAACGTGCTCGACGACGATCGCGCGACGTTCGACGCCGTGCTGCGCGCACTCGGCACGTTCGAGCAGACGCCGTCGCTGTTCGCGCCGTACACGAGCAAGTACGACGCGTACCTCGCGGGCCGCGCGCAGCTCACACCCGCCGAGCTGCACGGACTGCAGCTCTTCAACGATGAGAAGAAGGGCAACTGCGCGAGCTGTCACGTGAGTCAGCGCGCGCTGGACGGCACGCCGCCGCAGTTCAGCGATTTCGGCCTGATCGCGATCGCGGTGCCGCGCAACCGCGCGCTGCCGGTCAATCGCGATCCGCGCTTCTACGATCTCGGCGCATGCGGGCCCGAGCGGACCGACCTGAAGGGCCGCGACGAATTCTGCGGGCTGTTCCGCACGCCGTCGCTGCGCAACGTCGCGCTGCGCAAGACGTTCTTCCACAACGGCGTGTATCACTCGCTCGAGGACGTGATGCATTTCTATGCGGAGCGCGACATCCATCCCGAGAAGTTCTATCCGGTCGTGCACGGCCGCGTGCAGCGCTACGACGATCTGCCGAAGCGCTACTGGACGAACATCAACCGCGAGCCGCCGTTCGACCGCAAGCCGGGCGACCGGCCCGCGCTCGACGAGGCCGAGATCAAGGACGTGATCGCGTTTCTGAACACGTTGACCGACGGATATCAACCCGCGGCGACTCAGGCCCGCCGCTAGACGGGCACGCACACGCACGCATGCTATCCTCGGTCGCTGACGCGCGCGGCGCATGCCGGGTCTCCGGCCGCCGGTTCGCCGGCCGCCGGGTCGCCGGCCGCGCCGCGCGCGTCGCTCGAACATCCAAGGAGAACAATATGTCGATGCGTGCATCCCTTTTCATCGCGCGTGCGCTGGCCGGCGCCGCGTGTGCGACCGCCATGCTGTCCGCCCATGCGCAAAGCAACCTGGGCTTCCTGAACGACACGCCGATCACGTATTTCAGCAAGGCCGACGCCGCCTCGCTGACGAAAGCCGTCGTGCATGCGCGCGATGCCGGCAAGGACGGCGAGACGACGACGTGGCAGAACAGCGGCGGCCGCACGCAGATCGAAGCGAAGCTGACGCCGGCGACGCTCGACAAGGACGGCAAGCATTGCCGCGAAGTGACGACCGAGATCGCGGCGAAGGGACAGACGATGACGCTCAAGCCCGTCTACTGCCAGACGGGCGCGGGCAAGTGGCAGTTGCGGAAGCGCTGAGCACGCAGGCGATGAGGCGCAGCGGCGCGCCGCGCACGGTGTCGTGCGGCGTCGTGATCCTCGATGCGGCCGGCCGCGTGTTCCTCGCGCATGCGACGGACACGACGCACTGGGACATCCCGAAGGGGCAGGGCGAGCCGGGCGAGTCGCCGCGCGATGCGGCGCTGCGCGAACTGCGCGAGGAAACCGGGATCGAGATCGAGCCCGGGCGGCTCGTCGATCTCGGCCGCTTCGCCTATCGGCACGACAAGGATCTGCACCTGTTCGCGGTGCGCGTCGCGCCCGACGAGATCGACCTCGCGCGCTGCACCTGCACGTCGCTGTTTCCGAGCCGCCGCGACGGCTCGCCGATTCCCGAGATGGATGCGTATCGGTGGACCGATCCCGCCGACGTCGACGCCTATGCGAGCCGTAGCCTCGCGCGGCTGTTCCATACGACGCTGCCGCTCGCGGAACTCCATCGGCGGCTGTCGGACGCATGAGCGGGCGCGCGGCTTGCCGTCGCAAAACCGCAGGGCAATAAAAAACCGGCGCGAGCCGGTTTTTTATTTGATGCGCGGGGAGCCCGTCAGGCCGGCTTGCCCCAGCTGTCGCGCAGCCCGACGATGCGGTTGAACACCGGCTTGCCCGGCTTCGAATCGACGCGATCGGCGACGAAGTAGCCGTGCCGTTCGAACTGCAGACGCGTTTCCGGTGCGACGTCGCCGGCGCCCGGCTCGACGAACGCATGCACGATCTTCTTCGAATCGGGATTCAGCGCATCGAGGAAGTTCGCGCCGCCGGCATCCGGATGCGGCTCCTTGAACAGGCGGTCGTAGATCCGCACTTCGGCCGGCTGCGCATGCTTCGCGCTGACCCAGTGGATGTTGCCCTTGACCTTGTAGTTGTTCGCGCCGTCGGTGCCCGACTTGCTGTCCGGGAAGTAGTTGCAGTGCACGGCCGTCACGTTGCCGTCGGCATCCTTGTCGAAGCCCGTGCACTCGACGACGTAGCCGTAGCGCAGCCGCACCTTGTTGCCGGGGAACAGGCGGAAATAGCCCTTCGGCGGCTGCTCGACGAAGTCCTCGCGCTCGATCCACAGCTCGCGCGAGATCGGGAACGTGCGCACGCCGCGATCCGGATGATGCGGATGCACGGGCGCCGTGCAGGCTTCTTCCTGGCCTTCCGGATAGTTGTCGATGATCAGCTTCAGCGGGTCGAGCACCGCGACCGTGCGCGGCGCCTTGTCGTCGAGATCGTCGCGCAGCGCGCCTTCGAACACGCTCATGTCGATCCACGAGTCGACCTTCGTCACGCCGATCCGCTCGCAGAACAGATGAATGCTCTCGGGCGTGAAGCCGCGACGGCGGATGCCGACGATCGTCGGCATGCGCGGATCGTCCCAGCCGTCGACATGGCCTTCGGTGACGAGCTGCAGCAGCTTGCGCTTGCTCGTGATCGCATAGGTGAGGTTCAGCCGCGAGAATTCGATCTGCTGCGGCAGCGGGCGCGTGAAGATGCCGGCATCCGCGAGCTCGCTCAGCACCCAGTCGTACAGCGGGCGGTGATCCTCGAACTCGAGCGTGCAGAGCGAATGCGTGATGCCTTCGAGCGCATCGGAGATGCAGTGCGTGTAGTCGTACATCGGATACACGCACCATGCGTCGCCGGTGCGGTAGTGGTGCGCGTAGCGGATCCGGTAGATCACCGGGTCGCGCATGTTCATGTTCGGCGACGCCATGTCGATCTTCGCGCGCAGCACGTGCTCGCCTTCCTTGAACTCGCCGGCCTTCATGCGGCGGAACAGGTCGAGGTTCTCGTCGGGCGTGCGGTCGCGGAACGGCGACGCCTTGCCGGGCTCGGTCAGCGAGCCGCGGTTCGCGCGCATCTCGTCGGCGCTCTGGCTGTCGACGTAGGCCTTGCCGCGCTTGATCAGCAGCTCGGCGAACTCGTACAGCTTGTCGTAGTAGTCGCTCGCGAAATACTGATGATCGACCGCGTCCTTGCGCCAGTCGAAGCCGAGCCAGCGCACCGCATCGACGATCGAGTCGACGTATTCGATGCTTTCCTTTTCCGGGTTCGTGTCGTCGAAACGCAGGTGGCACACGCCGCCGTAGTCGCGCGCGATGCTGAAATTCAGACAGATGCTCTTCGCATGACCGATATGGAGATAGCCGTTCGGCTCGGGCGGGAAGCGCGTCTCGACGCGGCCGCCCCATTTGCCGGTGCGGTTGTCGTCGTCGATGATGTTGCGAATGAAGTTGGAAGCCGCGGGGGCGTCGTTGCGTTCGGTGCTCATGCGGGTGGCGTCAGGTTGGGGCGGCGCGTCGCGCCGGTTTAATCCTGCAATTCTACCTGACCGGGGTCGGTCCCGCGCGGCCTGCGGCCCGGCGCGCCGCTGCCGATGTCGCGTGCAGGCAATGTCTCGACTTTGTGTCGGCTGTAACACGACGTAAATCGGATTGCCCGGCCCGTTCGGCTTTTCCTATGATGGCAGCACCGATTCAAATGCCGCCGTGCGCAGCGCGCGCGACGGGAGGACACCAAGAACCATGATGAAGAAGACCACTTTTGTCGTTCGTACCGCGGTGATCGTCGCGGTCCTGTCGCAACTCGGCGCCTGCGCGATGACGCACACGCAGCGCAACGCCGGCATCGGCGCGGCCGCAGGCGGCGCGCTCGGCTACCTGATCACGGGCGGCCCGCTCGGCACGGTCGCGGGCGCGGCGGCCGGCGGCATCGTCGGCGCGAACGTCCGCTAAGCGGCGCGGCGTCCGCCCCGCGCGGGGCCGGGCGCCGTCCCGTCTCTTTTCGCACACATCGTTCCGGCATTCGCTCGACAGGCAGCATCAGGGAGGAACGGATGTGCGACACTTCGTCGGCTCCTATAACACTTTCATTTGCCGACGATCCTTCGATGAACGATCCCCTCGTTTTCGTCCTGCCGGGCTACGGTGACTCGGGCCCGCTCCATTGGCAGAGCCGCTGGGCGCGCGCGGACGCGCGCTTCGTGCGCGTCGCGATGCCCGACTGGGAACGCGCCTTCCGCAACGGCTGGTGTCTCGCGCTCGATCGCGCGGTACGCGCGGCGCCGGGCCCCGTGCTGCTCGCCGCGCACAGCCTCGGCACGCTGACCGCCGCCTGGTGGGCGACGCGCTATGCGCGGCCCGACACGCTCGCGAAGGTGCGCGGCGCGCTGCTCGTCGCGCTGCCCGATCCGTCCGGGCCGGCGTTTCCGGCCGACGCGCACGGCTTCGGGCCCGTGCCGCTCGAACGGCTGCCGTTCCCGACGCGCGTGGTCGCGAGCAGCGACGATCCGTACGGCTCGCTCGCGTTCGCGCGCAACTGCGCGCAGGCATGGGGCAGCGCATTCCACGAACTCGGCCCGCGCGGCCACATCAACGCGGACAGCGGGCTCGGCGACTGGCCCGACGCACGCGGCTGGCTCGACGCGCTCACGCGGCGCGGCTGACGGGCACCGGCGCGACCGCCGGGCCCGATGGCGCTTCGGCGGCGCGCCAACGCAGTGCCGGCGCATGCGCCCGGCCTGCACGGCGGCCGAGCGCCGCGCCGCTCAGATCGCCTGCTTCGCCTTCAGCGCCGCGATCCGCGCATCGTCGTAGCCGAGCATGTCGCGCAGCACGTCGTCGGTGTGCGCGCCGAGCAGCGGCGGGGCGGTGCGCGCATCGGGCGGCGTCGCGCTCATCCGCACCGGATTGCGCACGAGCTTCACGTCCGCGCCGCACGGATGCGGCAGCGCGACTTCCATGCCGCGCGCGACGACCTGCTCGTTCGCGAACACCTCGGCCAGATCGTTGATCGGCCCGCACGGCACGCCGGCCGCCTCGAGCGCGTCGATCCATGCCGTCTTGCTGCGCGTCTTGACCATCTCCGCGAGGATCGGCACCAGCGTGTCGCGATGGCGCACGCGCGCGGGATTGGTCGCGAAGCGTTCGTCGTCGGCGAGTTCCGGCCGCCCGCCGGCTTCGACGAACTTGCGGAACTGCCCGTCGTTGCCGACCGCGACGATGATCCAGCCGTCGCTCGTCTGGAACGTCTGGTACGGCACGATGTTCGGATGCGCGTTGCCCCAGCGCACGGGCGGCGTGCCGCTCGCGAGGAAGTTCGTGTTCATGTTCGCGAGCAGCGCGACCTGCACGTCGAGCAGCGCCATGTCGATGTACTGGCCTTCGCCGGTGCGGTCGCGATGCGCGAGCGCGGCGAGCACCGCGATCGTCGAATAGAGGCCGGTCGCGAGATCGGCGATCGCGACGCCGGCCTTCTGCGGGCCGCCGCCCGGCACGCCGTCGCGCTCGCCCGTGATGCTCATGAAGCCGCCGATCCCCTGCACGATGAAGTCGTAGCCCGCGCGATGCGCGTACGGGCCGGTCTGGCCGAAGCCCGTCACCGAGCAGTAGACGAGATCGGGCTTCACGGCGCGCAGCGAGGCATAGTCGAGCCCGTATTTCTTCAACTGGCCGACCTTGTAGTTCTCGAGCACGACGTCGCTCTGCGCGGCGAGCTCGCGCACGATCTGCTGGCCTTCGGGGGTCGCGATGTCGACCGTCACCGAGCGCTTGTTGCGGTTCGCCGCGAGATAGTAGGCGGCCTCGGCGGTGTCGGCGCCGTGCGCGTCCTTCAGGTAGGGCGGCCCCCAGTGGCGCGTGTCGTCGCCGGCGCCCGGGCGCTCGATCTTGATCACGTCGGCGCCGAAGTCGGCGAGCGTCTGCGCGCACCACGGGCCCGCGAGCACGCGGGTCAGGTCCAGCACGCGGATATGGCTCAGGGCACCCATCGTCGAATCGTCTCCTTTCATGGCGTGGCCTTGCGCGGCAAGGCGAATTGGCATGCCGAGCATCTTAAGGCGAATCGGCGTCGCCGGTGGCCCCGTGGGGCCGGCCGGAGCGCCGAGCCGCTTTGCCGGGAATCGCATTCAATCCCGTATAATCGATCGTTTCCGAACCATGCCGCCGCGCGTCCGCAACGGCCGCCGGCGTTTGAAGCCGTCTTAGCAGACTGTCCCCGCACGCCATGAAAGCTGCCGAAATCCGCGAGAAATTTCTCAAATTCTTCGAATCGAAGGGCCACACGATCGTCCGCTCGTCGAGCCTCGTGCCCGGTAACGATCCCACGCTGATGTTCACGAACTCGGGGATGGTCCAGTTCAAGGACGTCTTCCTCGGCACGGACCGGCGTCCGTACACGCGAGCGACGACGGCGCAGCGCAGCGTGCGTGCGGGCGGCAAACACAACGACCTCGAGAACGTCGGCTACACCGCGCGGCACCACACGTTCTTCGAGATGCTCGGCAACTTCTCGTTCGGCGACTACTTCAAGCACGACGCGATCCGCTTCGCGTGGGAGCTGCTGACCACGGTCTACATGCTGCCGAAGGACAAGCTGTGGGTCACCGTTTACCAGGAAGACGACGAGGCGTACGACATCTGGGCGAAGGAAGTCGGCGTGCCGACCGAGCGCATCATCCGGATCGGCGACAACAAGGGCGCGCGCTACGCGTCCGACAACTTCTGGACGATGGGCGACACGGGTCCGTGCGGCCCGTGTACGGAGATCTTCTACGATCACGGCCCGGAGGTGTGGGGCGGGCCGCCGGGGTCGCCGGAAGAGGACGGCGACCGCTACATCGAAATCTGGAACCTCGTGTTCATGCAGTTCAACCGCGACGCGCAGGGCAACATGACGCGCCTGCCGAAGCCGTGCGTCGATACCGGCATGGGCCTCGAGCGTCTCGCCGCGGTGCTGCAGCACGTGCACAGCAACTATGAGATCGATCTGTTCCAGAACCTGATCAAGGCCGCCGCGCGCGTGACCGAAGTCAGCGATCTGAACAACAACTCGCTGAAGGTGATCGCCGATCACATCCGCGCCTGCGCGTTCCTGATCGTCGACGGCGTGATTCCGGGCAACGAAGGCCGCGGCTACGTGCTGCGTCGCATCGTGCGCCGCGCGATCCGCCACGGCTACAAGCTCGGCCGCAAGGGCGCGTTCTTCCACAAGCTGGTGGCCGATCTCGTCGCCGAAATGGGCGCCGCGTATCCGGAGCTGAAGGAAGCCGAGCAGCGCGTGACCGACGTGCTGCGTCAGGAAGAGGAGCGCTTCTTCGAAACGATCGAGCACGGCATGTCGATCCTCGAATCGGCGCTCGCCGATCTCGAGGCGAAGGGCGGCAAGGTGCTCGACGGCGAACTCGCGTTCAAGCTGCACGACACCTACGGCTTCCCGCTCGATCTGACGGCCGACGTCTGCCGCGAGCGCGGCGTGACGGTCGACGAGCCGGCGTTCGACGACGCGATGGCGCGCCAGCGCGAGCAGGCGCGCGCGGCCGGCAAGTTCAAGGCCGCGCAGGGCCTCGAATACACGGGCGCGAAGACGACGTTCCACGGCTACGAGGAGATCGCGTTCGACGACGCGAAGGTCGTCGCGCTGTACGTCGACGGCTCGGCCGTCACCGAAGTGAAGGCCGGCCAGGATGCGGTCGTCGTGCTCGATCACACGCCGTTCTACGCGGAATCGGGCGGCCAGGTCGGCGACCAGGGCGTGCTCGCGAACGCGTCGACGCGCTTCGCGGTCGCCGACACGCTGAAGGTGCAGGCCGACGTGATCGGCCACCACGGCACGCTCGAGCAGGGCACGCTGAAGGTCGGCGACGTGCTGCGCGCGGAGATCGACGCGCAGCGCCGTGCGCGCACGCAGCGCAACCACTCGGCGACGCACCTGATGCACAAGGCGCTGCGCGAAGTGCTCGGCTCGCACGTGCAGCAGAAGGGCTCGCTCGTCGACGCGGACAAAACGCGTTTCGACTTCGCGCATAACGCGCCGCTGACCGACGACGAAATCCGTCGCGTCGAACAGATCGTCAACAACGAGATCCTGGCCAACGCGCCGGGCATCGTGCGCGTGATGCCGTACGACGAAGCGGTGAAGGGCGGCGCGATGGCGCTGTTCGGCGAGAAGTACGGCGACGAAGTGCGCGTGCTCGACCTCGGCTTCTCGCGCGAGCTCTGCGGCGGCACGCACGTGAGCCGCACCGGCGACATCGGGCTGTTCAAGATCGTGATGGAAGGCGGCGTCGCGGCCGGCATCCGCCGCGTCGAGGCGATCACCGGCGACAACGCCGTGCGCTACGTGCAGGAACTCGACGCGCGCGTGAACGAAGCGGCGGCCGCGCTGAAGGCGCAGCCTGCGGAGCTCACGCAGCGCATCGCGCAGGTGCAGGATCAGGTCAAGTCGCTCGAGAAGGAGCTCGCGGCGCTGAAGTCGAAGCTCGCGTCGAGCCAGGGCGACGAGCTCGCGCAGCAGGCCGTCGAAGTCGGCGGCGTGCACGTGCTCGCGGCGACGCTCGACGGCGCCGACGCGAAGACGCTGCGCGAGACGGTCGACAAGCTGAAGGACAAGCTGAAGAGCGCGGCGATCGTGCTCGCGGCGGTCGAGGGCGGCAAGGTCAGCCTGATCGCCGGCGTGACGGCCGAGGCGAGCAAGAAGGTCAAGGCCGGCGAGCTCGTGAACTTCGTCGCGCAGCAAGTCGGCGGCAAGGGCGGCGGCCGTCCCGACATGGCGCAGGCGGGCGGCACCGAACCGGCGAACCTGCCGGCCGCGCTCGCCGGCGTGAAGGGCTGGGTCGAAGCACGGCTCTGATCGCCCGAGCGCGCGGCCGCGCGGCGCCCGCCGCGGTGCCGCGCTTCGCCGGCGTCACGCAAGCAAACGAAACGCCCCGATCGGCGCAGGCCGGTCGGGGCGTTTTGCATTCGGAGCCCGGCGAGCGGGCCGGCGAACGAACGGTGAACCGCCCGGCGAGTGTGGCTCGCGTTATGCCGCCATCGTGGCCGCACGTTTGTCGCCGTCGGCTGAGGTCGGCGCGGCATCGGTCAACGCGTCGCGCAACGCGGCGAGGGCGGCCGATTCATAGCCGTGCCGCCACGCGAGCAGCGTATCGATCGCGCCGAATCCGGCAATCGCGTGCTGTGCGACGTTGTCCGTCTCCGGCTGCAGGTCGAGCACCGAGCGCGGGGCGACCGCGATGCCGGCACCGGCCGCGACGCACGCGACGATCGCGTGATACGAGCCGAGCTCCAGCACGCGCGCGGGCTTCAGCCCGTATTCCGCATACCACTGCTCGACGTACTTGCGGTACGTGCAGCCGCGTTCGAATGCGATCAGCGTCGGCAGGATCACGTCGCGCGGCGTGCGCACCGGCGGATGGCCGCGCGGCGTGAGCAGCACGAGTTCCTCGCGGAACACCGGCACGGTCTCGAACGTGTCGGGCAGCGTGTCGGGCGCGGGCGGCCGTGCGAACAGCGCGGCGTCGACGTCGAACTCGCGCACGCGGTCGATCAGCCAGCCCGTCGTGCCCGTCACGAGCTCGAGCGAAACATCCGGCCACGCATGGTGATAGCGCGCGAGCACGGCCGGCAGCCGGCTCGCGGCCGTGCTTTCCATCGTGCCGAGCCGCAGCCGGCCGCGCGGCGTGTCTTCGCGCACGGCGTCGCGCGCTTCGTCGGCCAGCGCGAGCAGCCGCTCCGCATACGGCAGCAACGTACGGCCGGCCGGCGTCAGCACGAGCCGGCGGCCGTCGCGCACGAACAGCGCCGCACCGAGTTCCTCCTCGAGCTGCTTGATGCGCGTGGTCACGTTCGACTGCACGCGATTGAGCTTCGCCGCCGCGCGCGTCACGCCGTTCTCGCGCACGACCGCGCGGAAAATCGCCAGCGCCGCCAGATCCATGATTCTCTCCCTGCGATGGGTGGATTCTGAATTATTCATTTTTCGAGAATGATCGGTCAAGCTACGATGGTGTCATCCGATTTCCGTGTCGGCCGGCGTGTCGCGCCGGTCCATTGCGCCATGTCCCGTTCCGATGCCCCGTCCGCCGCCGTCCACCCGCATGCGTCGCGTGACGCCGATCGCCGTGCGCGCGCGGCGGCGCTCGCCTGCATGGTCGGGCTCGCGGTCGCGCTCGGCGTCGGCCGGTTCGCGTTCACGCCGCTGCTGCCGCTGATGCTCGCCGACGGCTCGCTCGGGCTCAAAGCCGGCAGCTGGCTCGCGTCGGCGAACTATGCGGGGTATTTCGTCGGCGCCGTCAGTTGCGCCGCGCTGCGCGTGCCGCCCGCGCGGATGGTGCGCGTCGGGCTCGCAGCCACCGTGCTGCTGACGGCCGCAATGGGCGTCGGTCATCTGCTGCCGGTCTGGCTCGCGGTGCGCTTCGTCGCCGGCGTCGTCAGCGCGTGGACGTTCGTGTTCGTGTCGCAGTGGGGGCTGCGGCGGCTCGCCGAGCTCCATGCGCCCGCGTGGAGCGGCGTCATCTATGCGGGGCCCGGCGCCGGCATCGTGCTGACCGGGCTGATCGGCAGCGCGCTCGCCGGCCATCGCGCGACGCTCGGCTGGCTCGGCTTCGCGGCGCTGTCGGCAGGGCTGTCCGCTGCGATCTGGCGCACTTTCGGCACCGCCTCGGCGGCCGCGCCGGCGCCCGCAGGCACGGCGGCGCACGCGGCAGCGGCGACACCGGTCGCGGCCCACGACGCGCGCCGCGCGCGCACCGAGGCCGGATGGCTGATCGTGCTGTACGGGATGCCGGGCTTCGGCTACATCATCACCGCGACGTTTCTGCCGGTGATCGCGCGCGCCGCGCTGCCGGCCGGCTCGCCGTGGCCCGACCTGTTCTGGCCGATGTTCGGCGCGGCGCTGATCGTCGGCGCGATCGCGGCCGCGCGGCTGCCCGCGCACTGGGACAACCGGCTGCTGCTGGCCGGCGGCTGTGCGATGCAGGCGCTCGGGATCGCGGCCGGCATCGTATGGCCGAACACGGCCGGCTTCGCGATCGGCAGCGCGCTGCTCGGGCTGCCGTTCACCGCGATCACGCTGTTCGCGATGCGCGAGGCGCGGCGCCTGCACGGCGAGCGCGCGGCGGGGCTGATGGGCTATGCGACCGCCTCGTACGGAATCGGGCAGATTCTCGGCCCGCTCGTCGCGGCGCCGCTGACCGCGCGCTTCGGGTCGTTCTCGCCCGCGCTGTGGGTCGCGGCGGCCGCGCTGCTCGCGGGCGCGGCCGGTTTCGCGGCGACCGCCGCCGCCGCGCGCGTGCGCCGCTGACGACGATGGGGCCGGATCGGCTGCGTGGCGGGCAAACTCGCTAGAATGAGGCCTTTCCCGTGCCGAGCGGCGCCGTCCGGCGCCGTCATGTCCTGCCGATGACCACTGCCGACTACCGTTTCTGCCCGCGCTGCGCGAGCCCGCTGATCGAACGCGCCGATCCCGACCACGAGGGCGGCCGCCTGCGCCAGGCGTGTCCCGACGACGCATGCGGCTACGTGCACTGGAACAATCCGCTGCCGGTGGTTGCCGCGATCGTCGAGCTCGACGGCAAGATCCTGCTCGCGCGCAACGCGGCCTGGCCGGAAGGGATGTTCGCGCTGATCACCGGCTTCCTCGAGCACGGCGAGACGCCCGAGGACGGCATCGCGCGCGAAGTGCGCGAGGAAACCGGGCTGAACGCCGAGCAGATCGCGCTCGTCGGCGTCTACGAATTCATCCGCAAGAACGAGCTGATCATCGCGTATCACGTGCGCGCGTCGGGCACCGTCACGCTGTCGCCGGAGCTGCTCGAATACCGGCTCGTCGATCCGCCCATGCTGCGCCCGTGGCGCGCGGGCACCGGCTACGCGCTCGCCGACTGGATGCGTGCGCGCGGCCTCGATTTCCAGTTCGTCGACCGTCCCGGTCAATGACCGCCGCGTACGCGGCCCCGTTTTCCGTCACCGTTCCGATCGCCACCGCCATGTCCGACAAGCCGCAGCCGCGTCCGCGCGACGCGTATCGCCATTTCCTGCCGATCACGACCCGCTGGATGGACAACGACGTCTACGGGCACGTGAACAACGTCGTCTACTACAGCTACTTCGACACGGTCGTCAACGCGTACCTGATCGGCGCGGGCGTGCTCGACGTCGAGCGCAGCCAGACGATCGGCCTCGTCGTCGAGACGCAGTGCAACTATTTCGCGCCGCTCGTGTTTCCGCAGGCCGTCGATGCGGGGCTGCGCGTCGCGAAGCTCGGCACGTCGAGCGTGCGCTACGAGATCGGCCTGTTCGCGGCCGGCGAGGCCGCGCCCGCCGCGCAGGGGCACTTCGTGCACGTCTACGTCGATCGCGGCACGCGCCGCCCGGTGCCGCTACCCGACGCGCTGCGCGCCGCGCTCGAGCCGCTCGCGGCCTGACGGGTCGCGCGGTGCACGCATTCGCGCTCCAGGCGTTCAACGGCCTCAGCTACGGCTTGCTGCTGTTCATGCTGTCGGCCGGCCTCACGCTGATCTTCAGCGTGCAGGGCGTGCTCAACTTCGCCCATGCGAGCTTCTACATGCTCGGCGCATACGTCGGCTACAGCATCGCGCTGCGTGCGGGCTTCTGGCCGGCGCTCGTGCTCGCGCCGCTCGCGGTCGGTGCGCTCGGCGCGGCATGCGAGCGCACGCTGCTGCGCCGCGTGCAGGCGCGCGGCCATACCAGCGAATTGCTGCTGACTTTCGGGCTCGCCTATCTGATCGGCGAGGGCGCCAAGCTCGCGTGGGGGCTCGCGCCGCTGCCCGCGCCGGTGC
This sequence comes from Burkholderia sp. BC1, assembly GCF_052683555.1. NCBI lineage: Bacteria > Pseudomonadati > Pseudomonadota > Betaproteobacteria > Burkholderiales > Burkholderiaceae > Burkholderia > Burkholderia sp. BC1. Next base: position 39,529 of record NZ_JBQYLP010000023.1, on the reverse strand, counting down.
CCGCGTCGTTCGAGGGCGCGCCCGTGAGCGTGTTCGGGCTCGCGCTGCCGCGCTATCGGCTGTTCATGATGACGATGTCGGCGGCGATGCTGATCGCGCTCGGCGCGCTGCTGCGTACGTCGCGGCTCGGGCTCGTCGTGCGTGCGGCGCTCACGCATCGCGCGGCGGTGGAGGCGCTCGGCTACGACGTGCCGCGGCTGATGACGCTGCTGTTCGGCGCCGGCACCGCGCTTGCCGCGCTGGCCGGCGTGATCGGCGCGCCGCTCGCCGTGATCGAGCCCGCGCTCGCGGAGACGGTCGGCTCGGTCGTGTTCGCCGTCGTCGTGATCGGCGGGCTCGGCTCGCTCGGCGGCGCGTTCGTCGCCTCGCTCGCGGTCGGCTTCGCCCAGACGTTCGCCGCCTCGAGCGACCTCACGCTGCGCACGCTCGCGCAAGCGGCCGGCATTGCGCTGCCGGACGGCGTCGCGGCCGTGTCGATCGCGCAGCTGGCGCCGCTGGTGCCGTACCTGCTGCTCGTCGCGGTGCTGGTCGCGCGGCCGCGCGGACTGTTCGGCGAGCGTGCCGATGCGTAGCGGCCCGTTCGCGGCGTTCGCACGCTGGGCGCTGTTCGCGGGCTGCCTCGTGCTGCCCGCGTGGCTGTGGCCGCAGGGCGCAGTGCTCGGCTACCTCGCGCAGACGGCGTCGCTCGTCGTGCTCGCGCTGTCCTACAACCTCCAACTCGGCACGACCGGGCTGCTGTCGTTCGGCCATGCCGCGTTTGCGGGCCTCGGCGCGTTCGCGGCCGCGCACTGGTTCAACCGCTTCGGCGGCCCGCTGCCGCTGCTGCCGCTCGTCGGTGGCGCGGCCGGCGCAGGCTTCGGCTTCGTCGCCGGGCTGCTCGCGACGCGTCGCGCGGGCACCGCGTTCGCGATGATCACGCTCGGCCTCGGCGAGTGCGTGGCGGCGGCCGCGTGGAGCGTGCCGGCATGGTTCGGCGGAATCGGCGGCGTGCCGATCGATCGCGCGAGCGGCACGCCGTGGGGCGGCTGGCAGTTCGGCGCACCGGCGCAGGCGTATGCGGTGATTGCCGCATGGTGCATCGTCTCCGCGCTCGCGATGCGCGCGCTGACGCGCACGCCGCTCGCGCGGCTCGCGAACGCGGTGCGCGACAACCCGGCGCGCGTCGCGGCGCTCGGCACCGATCCGCGCCGCCTGCGGCTCGCGATGGTCACGTGCGCCTCGTTCTTCGCCGGCATTGCCGGCACGCTGACGCTGATCGACGTCGAGATCGCGACGCCCGACAGCGTATCGATGGCGCGTTCCGCCAGCGTGTTGATCGCCGCCGTGATCGGCGGCACCGGCGCCTTCTTCGGACCGGCGGCCGGCGCGGCGGTGCTGACCGCGCTGAGCGTCGTCGTCGCCGGCATGTCGCGCGCGTGGGCGCTGTACCTCGGCGTGCTGTTCGTCGCGGTCGTCGTTGCCGCGCCGCGCGGGCTCGCGGGGCTCGTCGACGCGCTCGCGCACGCGCTACGTCGCGGCGCGCCGGCGAGCGAGCGCTGGCGGCTGCTGTGCGCGTTCGGCGCGTGCGTGTTCTGGGGCATCGCGCTCGTCGCCGCGGCCGAGCTCGGCTATGCGTGGCGCTTCGCGCAGGACGACGGCCCGGGCACCGCGTTCGGCGCATGGCGGATCGACGCTGATACGCCGGTCGGCTGGGCCGTGGCCGCGTCGGCGGCCGCCATCGGCATACTGCTGTGGGGCTGGCGCGCGCGCTTCGCGCGTGCCGGCGCGGAGGAGCGGCGATGAGCGGCACCGCAGTCGCGCTGCGCGCGATCGTGCTGCGCTTCGGTGCGCGGACGGTGCTCGACGGCATCGACCTCGACGTCGCGGCCGGCGAGCGGCATGCACTGATCGGCCCGAACGGCGCCGGCAAATCGACGCTGTTCAACGTCATCGGCGGCGCGCTGCGGCCGACGCGCGGGCGCGTGATGCTGCACGGCGTCGAGTTGCGCGGGCGCGGGCCCGTGATCGCGAGCCGGCTCGGCGTCGGCCGCAGTTTTCAGCAGACGAGCGCGTTCGCGCGCCTGAGCGTGTTCGACAACCTGCGCTGCGCGGCGCTGCATGCGCCGGCCGAGCGGCGGCGCTGGTGGAACCGGCTGCGGGAATCGGCGTCGGTCGATCGCGCGGCCGCGCGCGTGATGGAGGATGTCGGCCTCGACGCGCGGCGCGACACGCCGGCCGCCGACCTCGCCTACGCCGAGCAGCGCGCGCTCGATCTCGGCATCGCGCTGGCGAGCGGCGCGCGCACGCTGCTGCTCGACGAGCCGACGGCCGGCATGAATCGCGACCAGGCCGCGCGCATGATCGCGCTGATCCGCGCGACCACGCAGGGGCGCACGGTATTGATGATCGAGCACGACATGGACGCGGTGTTCGGCTTCGCGGAACGCGTCACGGTGCTCGTGCGCGGCGCGATCGTCGCGACCGGCGCACCGGATGCGATCCGCGCGGATCCGGCCGTGCGCGCCGCCTATCTCGGCGAGGGCACACGATGAGCGCGCTGCTCGACATTCGTGCGCTGCGCGCGTGGTACGGACATCAGCCGGTGCTCGACGGCATCGATCTCGCGCTCGCGCCGGGCGAGACGCTTGCGCTGCTCGGACGCAACGGCGCCGGCCGCTCGACGCTCGCGAAGGCCGTGATGGGGCTCGTGCGCACGAGCGGTTCGGTGCGCGTCGCGGGCGTCGAATGCGTGGGCGCACGTACCTTCGACATCGCGCGTCGCGGCGTCGCCTACGTCGCCGAAAGCCGCGACGTATTTCCGCTGCTCAGCGTGCGCGACAACCTGCTGCTCGGGCTGCGCGGCGTCGGCCGTGCGGCCGCGCGCGCGGAACTCGACCGCCTGTTCGCGCGCTTTCCGCTGCTGGCCGCGCGCGCCGACGTGAAGGCCGCGCGGCTGTCGGGCGGCGAACAGCAGGTGCTCGCGCTCGTGCGTGCGCTCGCCGGCCGCCCGCGCGTGCTGATCGTCGACGAACCGGCCGAGGGGCTCGCGCCGCTTGCCGTCGACGAAGTGCGCGCGTGCCTCGCCGCGCTGCAGGCGGACGGCGTCGCGATCCTGCTGATCGAGCAGCGGCTGCAGCTTGCGCCGCGGCTTGCGCATCGCGTCGCGGTGATGGGGCGCGGAACGATCGTCTACGACGGCGCGCTCGACGGCCTCGGCGACGACACCGTGCGCGCCTGGCTCGGCACCGGCTGAGCGCCGGCCGATTGTTCGGCTGGCCGCGCCACACAATTCGCATCGAGCCGCTTTATCGCCGCGGACCGAACCGCCTACATGCATGACAACGCCGGTTCGCCGCGCAGTCGGCAGCCGGTGCCCCTTCATCGTCAAATTTTCGAAAGGTATCCGATCATGAGCAAGCTGGCAGACAAGGTCGCGATCGTCACGGGCGCATCGAAAGGCATCGGCGCGGCGATTGCAAAGGCGCTGGCCGCCGAAGGCGCGGCGGTCGTCGTCAACTACGCGAGCAGCAAGGCGGGCGCGGATGCGGTCGTGAGCGCGATCGTCGAAGCGGGCGGGCGCGCGGTCGCAGTGGGCGGCGACGTGTCGAAGGCGGCCGACGCGCAGCGCATCGTCGACACGGCGATCGAGACGTACGGCCGTCTCGACGTACTCGTGAACAATTCCGGCATCTACGAGTTCGCGCCGATCGAGGCCATTACCGAAGAGCACTACCGCAAGCAATTCGATACGAACGTGTTCGGCCTGCTGCTGACGACGCAGGCGGCCGCCAGGCATCTCGGCGAAGGCGCGAGCATCATCAACATCAGCTCGGCGATCACGAGCATGGTGCCGCCCGCGAGCGCCGTCTACAGCGGCACGAAGGGCGCGGTCGACGCGATCACCGGTGTGCTCGCGAACGAACTCGCGCCGCGCAAGATTCGCGTGAACGCGATCAACCCGGGACTGGTCGTGACCGAAGGCACGCATACGACGGGCATCATCGGTTCGGACCTCGAAAAGCAAGTGCTCGCCGAAACGCCGCTGGGCCGCCACGGCGCGCCGGACGACATCGCATCGGTCGCGGTGTTCCTCGCGTCGAACGACGCGCGCTGGCTGACGGGCGAGCATCTGGTCGCGAGCGGCGGGCTGCGCTGAGCGGCCGCGCGGCGCGCGCGAAGGCGATCGTGCGCCGCTACGCGCCGATCGCGAGCGCATGCGCGCCGACGTGCCAGCGCAGGCTCTCGACGGCGAGCGCGTGATTGCGTTCGGCGTCGAGCCCCGCGATCGCGAGCGCGCCGACGAGCCGCGCACCGGCGATCCGCAGCGGCACGCCGCCGCCGTCGAGCGCATAGTCGTCGTCCGACAGCCCGAGCGACTGCAGTGACTGGCCGGTACGCCGGAACGTCGCGCCGACGGCGCGCGAACTGAGCGCGAAGCGCAGCACCGTGTTTTGCCGGCGGCGGATCGCCTCGCAATCGGCCGCGCCGCTGCCGTCGAGCGCGCAGTAGAACAGCGGCGCATGCGTGCCGACGATGCCGACCGCGATCGGCTGCCCGCGGCGCCGTGCGAGGTTGGTCGCGATTTCGCCGAGCCGGCGCGCGACGTCCGCGTTGAAGCACGGCAGCGTCACGTCGGCCGCGTCGTCGTCGAACGACGCGGGTTCGCGGTGCGTAAACGGCATTCCCATCGCGGCCTCCGTAGCGGTGCGGTTGCGTGGCCGGCGCAAGCGCGGCGTCGCGCTCAGCGGGCCGGTGTCGCGTCGAGCATCCATTCGTGTGCGGGATCGTTCTTGAACGCCCACGCGCGGCTCGGTCCGGCCATCACGTTCAGGTAGTACAGCGTGTAGCCGTGCGGCGCGACGACCGGGTGATAGCCGCGCGGCACCATCACGACGTCGTGATTCTCGACCGCGCACGCCTCGTCGAGGCTGCGATCGTCGGTGTACACGCGCTGGAACGCGAAACCCTGCGGCGGATCGATGCGGTGGTAGTACGTTTCCTCGAGCGAGGTCTCGTCGGGCGCCGCGTCGCAGTCGTGCTTGTGCGGCGGATAGCTGCTCGAATGGCTCGCCGGCGTGACGACTTCGACGACGAGCAGCCGGTCGGCGGCCGGGTTGTCGCCCATCAGGATGTCGCAGACGTAGCGCGTATTGGTGCCCTGGCCGCGCACCGTGCGCCGCATCCGTTCGCCGTCGAGGCGCAGCACGCGCTTGTCGCCGCTCGCATACGGCGCCGTGCAGAGCGCGACTTCGGCATCGCGCGTCGCGACCAGCGTGACGGTCTTGCCGCCCGGCACGTACAGCGCGTCGGGCGACACGGGTTCGAACACGCTGTCGCGCTTGCCGAGCGCGTCGTAGGTGTCGCCGTCGACCTCGGCGCGCACGGTGCCGGTCAGCACGACGACGCACAGTTCGCGCGTGCCGGTGTCGAGCGTTTCCGTGTCGCCGGCCTTCAGGCGCAGCGCGCGAAAGCCGACATGCTGCCAGCCTGCGGATTCGGGCGTGACGTTGCAGATTTCGCGGCCGGCGGCGGCCTTGATCAAGAGGGGTGAAATCGTCATCGGATCGGGCTCCGCAATGAGGTGACGGGTTACGCGCTCAGCTTGTCGACGATCGCGCGCAGCGACTCGTAACCCTTCTTCGCATACTGATAGCTCGGCGCGACGGCCGGATCCTGCTCGGCCTCGACGACGAGCCAGCCTTCGTAGCCGGCGTCCTTCAGCGTGCGCAGCGTCGCGTCGTAGTCGAGCGCGCCGTCGCCGGGCACCGTAAACGTGCCGTTGATCACGCCGTTCAGGAAGCTCCAGCCGGCGTTGCGTGCTTGCGTGACGACTTGCGGGCGCACGTCCTTGCAGTGCACGTGCACGACGCGCGACACGTGCTTCCTCAGCAGGGCGACCGGATCGGCCGCGCCGCCGAAATACGCATGGCCGGTGTCGAACAGCAGGAACACCTTCGCCGGATCGGTCAGCGCCATCAGTCGGTCGACGTCGTCCGGCGATTCGACGTACGCGCCCATGTGATGGTGATACGCGAGCTTGATCCCGTACGTGTCGAGCAGATGCGCGCCGAACGCGTCGAGGCGCGCCGCATAGCGCCGCCATGCTTCGTCGTCGACGAAGCGCGGGCGCTTCGCGACCGGCGTATCGATGCGGCCCTGGATCGTGCCCGCGCATTCGCCGTAGACGACGACCTTCACGTCGTTGTACTGCAGCTTCGTCATGTGCGCGCGGCAGCGCTCGATTTCGGCCGCGACGGCGTCGGCGTCGGTCATCCCGGGCGCGACTTCGGCGAGAAAGCCGGAATACCAGCCCGACACGCACACGAGCCCGAACTCGGCGAGCTTCGCCTTCAGCTCGGGGCCCGTCTTCGGAAACTTGTTGCCGAGCTCGAAGCCCGCGTAGCCGATTTCGGCGCCTTCCTTGAGCGCCGTCTCGAGCGGCGTTTCGCCGCCGAGCGACGGCAGGTCGTCGTTCATCCACGACAGGGGATTGATACCGATGCGAACGTTCCAGCTCATGACGGGCTTCCTTGGTTCCGTTGTTGTCGTCGTCGTCGTGCGGGCAGGGCGCGTGCCTAGCGCCGCTGCCGCGTCTTGTCGTCGAGATAGCGGCGGTGCGCGCGTTCGACGTCGGGCCGCGCGGACACCTGCGGCACCGCGACTTCCCACCACGCGCCGCCGTCGTCGGTCGTGCGGCGGTGCGTCGTGTCGATCACGAGCACCTGGCTCTTGGCGGCCGCGCGCGCACGCGCCATCTCGCGGCGCAGCTCGCCGACGTCGCGCACGTGCACGGCCTCGGCGCCCATCGAACGCGCATGCATCGCGAAGTCGATCGTCGAGCGTTCGCCGCCTTCGGGCACGCAGTCGTCGAGCATGTTGTTGAAGCTCGCGCCGCCGCAGTTCAGCTGCAGCCGTTCGATGCAGCCGTAGCCGCGGTTGTCGAGGATCACGACGATGATCTTGCGGCCGAGCATCACCGAGGTCGCGAGCTCCGCGTTGAGCATCATGTACGAGCCGTCGCCGACGATCACGATCACCTCGCGCTCGGGCCGCGCGAGCTTCGCGCCGAGGCCGCCGGCCACCTCGTAGCCCATGCACGAATACGCGTAGTCCATGTGATAGTTGCCGGGCAGGCCGCTGCGCCAGAGCTTGTGCAGTTCGGCCGGCAGCGTGCCGGCCGCGCACACGACCAGATCGTCGCGCGCGCTGTCGCGTCCGGCGTCCGCCGCGGAGTCGCGCACGGCGCCGATCACTTCCGCGTCGTACGGCAGCGTATCGGTGGGCACGCGCGTCGTGAGCTCGGCGACGCGCGCGTTCCATGCGGCCGCCTGATCGCGGTTCGCCGCCGTCCATGCCGGATCGGCCTGCCATCCGGCGAGCGCGGCCGACAGCTGGCCGAGCCCCGTGCGCGCATCGGCGACGAGCTGCCGGCCGCGCTTCTTGCCCGCATCGAACGGCTGCACGTTCAGGCTCAGCAGCGTGGCCTGGCCGAACAGCGCATGCGAGCCGGTCGTGAAATCCTGCAGCCGCGTGCCGACCGCGAACACGACGTCGGCCTGCGCGGCCGCGCGGTTTGCAGCAGGCGAGCCCGTCACGCCGATCGAGCCGAGATTCAGCGGATGATCCCACGCGAGACTGCCCTTGCCGGCCTGCGATTCGGCGACCGGCACGCCGTGCGTGTCGGCGAACGTGCGCAGCGCGTCCCACGCCTGGCTGTACAGCACGCCGCCGCCGGCGACGATCAGCGGTTTTTTCGCGGCCTTCAGCACGTCGAGCGCATCGGCGAGCTCGAGCGCGTCGGCCGGCGGCCGCCGCATGCGGATCAGCGGCGGCGCGAAGAAATCCTCGGGCCAGTCGTACGCGAAGGTCTGCACGTCCTGCGGCAGCGCGAGGCAGACGGGGCCGCATTGCGCGGGATCGGTCATCACCTGGATCGCGCGCGGCAGCGCGACGAGCAGCTGCTCGGGCGACGTGATGCGGTCGAAGTAGCGCGTGACGGGGCGGAAGCAGTCGTTCGCGCTGACGTCGCCCTGTTCGAAATCCTCGATCTGCTGCAACACGGGATCGGGCAGCCGCGACACGAACACGTCGCCGGGTAGCAGCAGCAGCGGCAGTCGGCCGACGTGCGCGAGCGCGGCCGACGTCAGCATGTTGGTCGCGCCGGGGCCGATGCTCGACGTCACGGCCATCATCCGCTGCCGGAAGTTCGCTTTCGCGAACGCGATGGCCGCATTGGCCATCCCTTGCTCGTTGTGCGCACGCAAGGTCGGCAGCCGGTCCTGTTCGGCATGCAGCGCTTCGCCGAGCCCGGCCACGTTGCCGTGCCCGAAGATCGCGAACACGCCGCCGCAGTACGGCAGGATGTCGGTACGGCCGTCCGGCTGGACGACTTCGGCGCGCAGCGCGGCCAGGTAGCGCACGAGCGCCTGGCTGACGGTCAGTCTCACGGTAGGGGTCATCGTCTGTCGGTCAAGGAGTGTCGGTTCGGACATCGCGGCGGCGGGCCTCATGCGGCCGCGGCGCGCGCGGCCGCGCGGCGGCCGAGCCAGGCGTCGACGAGCTGCGCGAAATTGCCGGCAACCTCGTCGATCAGCGCCTGATCGTCGATGCGGCCGGCGAGCCATTGCAGCGACGCGTCGGCCCACAGCGTGCGGCCGACCATGAAGCCCTTCACGATCGGGTTGGTCGCCGCGCGGAAACTGTCGACGAGGTATTGCAGCGGCTGGTTCAGCCCGAGGATCACGGCGCCGCGGCAATGGCGGTCGCGTTCGGCGACGAGCGCCTCGAGCCGCGCCCAGCCGTCGGCGCTCATCGGCGCGAGCTTCCACCATTCGGGCATCACGCCGAGGTTGTAGAAGCGCGCGACGGTACGCAGCACCGCATCGTCCTCGGTGCCGGCCGGCGTCACCGCGCGCGGCGGAATGATCTCGAGCAGCAGTTCGTTGCCGGTCGCGCGCGTTGCTTCCCAGAGTTCGAGCACGCGCTGCTCCTGCGCGACGCGCAGCTCGGCGTCGTCGTCCGGGTGATAGTGGACGAGGCATTTGACGACCTGCTCGGTCGGCCAGTGCACGAGCGCAGTGCCCACCGAGCGCGTGTCGTCGAAGCAGAGCGGCCGCGAGCCGGGCAGCTCGACCGGCCGGCCGACCCACCAGCCGCGTCCGGTCGCCGACGCGAGCGCGTCGCGCCCGTACGCGCCGCCGTCGATCAGCACGCCGACGTGGCCTTCGATATGGCGCTCGCGCTCGACCTGCTCGGCCGCGCGCACGAGCAGCCGCTTCAGCGTCTTGATCCGCGCTTCGTCGGCGCCGGCCTGTACCGCGAGCTCGTAGAACTGGCTGCGATGGTCGAACGCCATCACGCAGAGATCGTCCCATTCGCGGCGCGGCACCGTCACGCGATGCAGATGCGCGAGCGTACGGTCCGCATCGACCTGCGGATTGCGGCTGCCGCCGAACCAGTGCGCGAGTTCGGCCGGCGTCGGCATGGCCGCCGAACAGGCGTGGCGCGACACGACGATCGCGCCGCAGGCGTTCGCGATGCGCGTCGATTCGGCCCAGTCGCGGCCGCGCAGCAGGCCGGACAGCAGGCCCGACAGGAACGCGTCGCCGGCGCCGAGCACGTTCAGCACCTCGACGCGTTCGCCGGCGAAGGTCGGCGCATCGTCGATGCGCGCCGGAATGTCGCGCTCGATCACGCAGCAGCCGAGCGCGCCGCGCTTGACGACGAGCACCGCCTCGCTCACGCGGCGCACGGCTTCGAGCGACGCGATCAGGTCGTGCGGCACGCCGCCCGCGATCAGGAATTCCTCTTCGGTGCCGACCAGCAGGTCGAACTCGCCGAGCACCTGCTGCAGCTGCTGCGTGACCTGCGCGTCGGGCACGTAGCGGTTCTCGCCCGCGCCGCGCGGCGTGAGCCCCCACAGCACGGGCCGATAGTCGATGTCGAGAATCCGCACGACGCCGTGGCGGCGCGCGTAGCCGAGCGCGGTCAGCGACGCTTCGCGCGTGCCGGGCGTCGACAGATGCGTGCCGGTGATCGCGAGCGCGCGGCAGCGCGCGATGAAGTCCTCGCGGATCTCGTCCGCGCGCACGGCCATGTCGGCGCAGTTCTCGCGCACGAACAGCAGCGGAAACGTGTCGCGATCCTTGAGCCCGAGCAGCACCAGCGCCGTCAGCCGTTCCGGGTCGGTCTGCAGCTGGCTTGTGTCGCAGCCTTCGCGCTCGAGCGTTTCGCGTACGAAGCGGCCCATCTGCTCGTCGCCGACGCGCGAGATCATCGCGGTCCTGAGCCCGAGCCGCGCGACGCCGAACGCGACGTTGCCCGACGAGCCGCCGAGATACATCTGGAACGTGCGCGCGTCCTCGAGACGGCTGCCGTACTGCTGCGCGTAAAGATCCACGGCGACGCGGCCGAGGCAGGCGAGATCGATGGGGCGGTCACTCGGAAAGTTCAACGGGCTCATAGACGGTTCACGCTCGCGGCCGGCGTGCGGCGATGCCGGCGGTTAAGAGGGACCGAGGCTGCGACGGGTGCGCTGCGCGCGTACCGCACGACGCGACGCCGCCCGCCGCAAGCCATCGGGCTACGGACGCAGTCTAGGCTTTTTGGAAATCCAGTTCCCTAGGTGAAATCACGTAGAAATAAATTTCCAAAATCTCGACGAAGTGATCTACAGTTTCATCCGGATGCTTCAGTCCGTATCGGACTCGGCCCGGCGGCGCGCAACGCGCCGTTTTCCGCCCCCCGGAGATGAGGAGACAGAGTGATCATGAAGACCAAGCTGATGGCCGTCGCGGCCGCTGCGATGCTGGCGATGCCGCTCGCGCATGCCGAGAAGATCGGCGTCACGATGGCGTCGTTCGACGACACGTTTCTGACGATCCTGCGCAACAGCATCGCCGACGCGGCCAAGAAGGACGGCGCGACCGTGCAGATCGAGGATGCCGGCAACGACGTCGGCAAGCAGTTGAGCCAGGTCCAGAACATGATCGCGCAGAAGGTCGACGCGATCATCGTGAACGCGGTCGACACCGACGCGACGCCGAAGATCACGAAGATGGTGACGGCCGCGAAGATTCCGCTCGTCTACGTGAACCGCAAGCCGGTCGATTTCGACAAGCTGCCGGCCGGCGTCGCGGTCGTCGCGTCTGACGAGAAGCAGTCGGGCACGCTGCAGGCGCGCCAGGTCTGCAAGCTGCTGGGCGGCAAGGGCGACCTCCTGGTGCTGATGGGCGAGCTGTCGAACGAGTCGGCGCGTGCGCGCACGAAGGACATCGAGGACGTGATCGCGACCAAGGACTGCGCCGGGATGCGGATCGTCGACAAGCGCGAAGGCAAGTGGAGCCGCACGCAGGGCCAGGACATCACGATGAACTGGCTCAGCTCCGGGATGAAGTTCGATGCGATCGTGTCGAACAACGACGAAATGGCGATCGGCGCGATCAACGCATTGAAGGCCGCGCGCAAGTGGACGCCGAAGACGATCGTCGCGGGCATCGACGCGACGCCGGACGGGCTCGCGTCGATGAAGAGCGGCGAGCTGAAGGTGTCGGTGTACCAGAACGCGTCGGGGCAGGGCACGCAGGCCGTCGCGGCCGCGCTGAAGCTCGCGAAGAAGCAGAACGTCGACCGCTACGTGAACGTGCCGTTCGAGCTCGTCACGCCCGACAACATGAACCAGTACGCGAAGCACTGACCGGGTTTTCCGCTGAATTGCGCGGGCCCGGCGCGTCCGGGACCGCGTGCGACTTTCGAGGAACGTCCATGTTTACAGCCAGGATGGCGCGCCCGATGGCCAGCGACGGCGCGCCGGCCGCTTCGTTCGCCGCACCCGGTTCGTCCGGCGCGCCGGCGTCCGATTGCCTGCTCGAGGTGCGCGGCGTCGGCAAGTCGTTTCCGGGCGTCGTCGCGCTCGACGGCGTGCAGTTTCGCGTGCGCCGCGGCACGGTCCACGCCCTGATGGGCGAGAACGGCGCCGGCAAGTCGACGCTGATGAAGATCATCGCCGGCGTCTATACGCCCGATTGCGGCGAGATCCTGCTCAAGGGCGAGCCCGTCGTACTGAACGGCCCGCTCGACGCGCTCGATCGCGGCATCGCGATGATCCATCAGGAACTGAACCTGATGCCCTACATGACGGTCGCGGAGAACATCTGGATCCGCCGCGAACCGAAGAACCGATTCGGGCTGATCGACCATGCGCAGTTGCGCCGCCGCACGGCCGCGCTGTTCGAGCGGCTGTCGATCGACATCGATCCGGACGCCGACGTGCGCACGCTGACCGTCGCGAGCCGGCAGATGGTCGAAATCGCGAAGGCCGTGTCGTTCGACTCCGACGTGCTGATCATGGACGAGCCGACGTCCGCGCTGACCGACAAGGAAGTCACGCACCTGTTCCGGATCATCCGGCAGCTGCGCGAGCAGGGCAAGGGCATCGTCTACATCACGCACAAGATGAACGAGCTGTTCGAGATCGCCGACGAGTTCTCGGTGTTTCGCGACGGCAAGTACATCGGCACGCACGCGTCGTCGGACGTCACGCGCGACGACATCATCCGCATGATGGTCGGCCGCGAGATCACGCAGATGTTTCCGAAGGAGGACGTACCGATCGGCGACGTCGTGCTGTCGGTGCGCAATCTCGGCGTCGAGGGCGTGTTCCGCGACGTGAGCTTCGACTTGCGCGCCGGCGAAATCCTCGGCGTCGCGGGCCTCGTCGGCTCGGGCCGCTCGAACGTGGCCGAGGCGCTGTTCGGCGTCGTGCCCGCGACCTCGGGCGAGATCCTGATCGACGGCAAGCCGGTGCGGATCTCGACGCCCGCGCAGGCGATGAAGCACGGGATGGCGTTCCTGACCGAGGACCGCAAGGACACCGGCTGCTTCCTGAACCTCGATCTGCTCGCGAACATGGAAGCGGCCGTGCTCAGCCGCCGCTACGTGAAGTTCAATTTCGTGCGGCACGCGCAACTGAAGCGCGACTGCGAGGCAATGAGCCGGACGCTGCGCGTGAAGGCGCCCGGGCTGCACGAGGAAATCCAGAACCTGTCCGGCGGTAATCAGCAAAAGGTGCTGATCGGCCGCTGGCTGCTCACGCAGCCGCGCATCCTGATCCTCGACGAGCCGACGCGCGGCATCGACGTCGGCGCGAAGGCCGAGATTCACCGGCTCGTCAGCGCACTCGCGGGCAAGGGCGTCGCGGTGCTGATGATCTCGTCGGAGATGCCGGAAGTGCTCGGCATGAGCGATCGCGTGATGGTGATGCACGAAGGGCGCATGACGGGCATCGTCGATCGCAAGGACGCCGACCAGGTCCGCATCATGGATCTCGCGTCGCGCTGAGCCGCAACAAGCATGGAGACAACTGAAATGGGCAACCTCAATCCGGTCGCGGACGCGCAGTCCATGACGATCAAGACGCGGCACGCGAAGTGGCCGCCCGAGCTGAGCATCTTTCTCGTGCTGGTCGGCATCAGCCTGTTCTTCGAGGCGATCGGCTGGCTCGTCGTCGGCCAGAGCTTCCTGTTCAACGCCGAGCGGCTCGAGATCATCGTGCTGCAGATGGCCGTGATCGGCATCATCGCGGTCGGCGTGAACCTCGTGATCATCACGAGCGGGATCGACCTGTCGTCCGGGTCGGTCGTCGCGGCGGCCGCGGTCGTGTCGGCGAGCCTCGCGCAGGTATCCGACTTTCCGCGCGCGGTGTTCCCGCATCTGACCGACCTGCCCGTGATCTGGCCGGTGCTGGCGGGCGTCTGCGTCGGGCTGCTGGTCGGGCTGCTGAACGGCTCGCTGATCGCGCTCACCGGTATCCCGCCGTTCATCGCGACGCTCGGCACGATGGTCGCCGCGCGCGGCTTCGCGAAGTGGTTCACGAACGGCATGCCGGTGTCGATGCTGACCGACCAGTTCGCGGCGATCGGCGCGGGCGCGAACCCCGTGATCATCTTCCTCGTGATCGCGGCGATCTTCCACGTCGTGCTGCGCTACACGCGCTTCGGCAAGTACACGTATGCGATCGGCGCGAACCGCCATGCGGCGATCGTGTCGGGCATCAACGTGACGCGCCATCTCGTGCTCGTCTACGCGATCGCCGGGCTGCTGAGCGGGATCGCCGGCACCGTGACGGCCGCGCGCGCGATCTCGGGCCAGTCCGGGATGGGCGTGATGTACGAGCTCGACGCGATCGCGGCCGTCGTGATCGGCGGCACGTCGCTGTCGGGCGGCCTCGGCCGCGTGACGGGCACCGTGATCGGCGTGCTGATCCTCGGCGTGATGACGTCGGGCTTCACGTTCATCCGGATCGACGCGTACTACCAGGAGATGGTCAAGGGCGCGATCATCGTCGCGGCCGTGATCGCCGACCAGTATCGCAACAAGAAGAAGCGCCGCTGAGCGCGACGATTCCCCTGCACATCGCACGAACATCGCCATGAAGATCGCACTCGATCCGTACATGATTCGCCACCTGCCGCTCGATCGGCTGCCGCACGCAGTCGCCGAGCTCGGCTACGACCAGATCGAGCTGTCGCCGCGCAGCGACTTCCTCGACTGGTGGGTGATGCCGCGCGCGACGCGCGAGCGGATGGCCGCGTTCCGCCGCGCGCTGCACGCGAGCGGCGTCGGTCTCGCATCGCTGCAGCCGATGTATCGCTGGGCGAGCCCGTTCGAAGACGAGCGGCAGTGGGCCGTGCGCTGCTGGAAGAAGGCGATCGAGGTCGCGCTGGAAATGGAATGCACGCTGATGGTGTCGGAGTTCGGACGCGGCGCGTCGCCCGAACGCTCGGTCGGCGAGCGGCCGGGCGCGAACCCGAAGGAGCTCTGCGAAGCCGCGTGGTTTCGCTCGATGGACGAGCTGCTGCCCGTGCTCGAGCGCGAGCGCATCGTGCTGTCGGTCGAGCCGCATCCGGAAGACTGGATCGAGCAGCTGCAGCCGGCGATCGACATCGTCACGAACATCGGTTCGCCGTCGCTGAAGCTGTCGTACATCGCACCGCACACGTTCTACTACGGCAACGACATGGCCGCGATGATCGCGCAGGCCGCGCCGATCCTCGCGCACGTGCGCGTGGCCGACACCTTCGACCACCGCAAGAGCAGCCAGTTGCGCTACATCGTGAACCCGCCGGGCTCGAACCAGATCCGCGTGCACCAGCATCTGGACATCGGGCAGGGCGAGATCGACTGGGACGTGTTCTTCCGCGCACTCGCCGATGCGCGCTTCGACGGCGTGATGTCGTCGTGCGTGTTCGCGTGGGAGGACCGCGCGGAAGCCTCGTCGCGCTACATGCGCGAGACGATCCAGCGCTACGTCGAGCGCCATTTCGATCGCGCGGCGCGCTGAAACGATTCGATGGACCGACGGCGCGGCACGCGCCGCGGATAACGAACGACCGGAGATACCCTGATGACCTTGCAAATCGGCGTGATCGGCTGCGGCGCGATCGGCCAGGACCATATTCGCAGGCTGATGCGCACGCTGTCCGGCGCGCGCGTCGTCGCCGTCAACGACATCGATCCGCAGCAGGCGCGCGATGCGGTGACGCACTACGCGCCCGACGCGGAGATCTACACGGACGGCCGCGATCTGATCGCGGCCGCCGACGTGCAGGCCGTGCTCGTCACGTCGTGGGGGCCGACGCACGAGGCCTTCGTGCTCGACGCGATCGCGCACGGCAAGCCGGTGTTCTGCGAGAAGCCGCTCGCGGTGACGGCCGACGGCTGCATGCGGATCGTCGAAGCGGAACTCGCGCATGGCTCGCGGCTCGTGCAGGTCGGCTTCATGCGGCCGTACGACGAAGGTTATCGCGCGCTCAAGCGCGTGATCGACAGCGGCCAGATCGGCGCACCGTTGATGCTGCATTGCGCGCACCGCAACCAGTCGGTCGGCGAGCGCTACAAGACGGACATGGCGATCACCGACACGCTGATCCACGAACTCGACGTGCTGCGCTGGTTGCTCGGCGAGGACTACGTGAGCGCGCAGGTCGTCTATCCGAAGAAGACGCGCCACGCGAGCACGCATCTCGCCGATCCGCAGATCGTGCTGCTCGAAACGGTGAGCGGCGTGCGCATCGACGTCGAGATCTTCGTGAACTGCCAGTACGGGTACGACATCCAGTGCGAGGTGGTCGGCGAGAACGGGATCGCGAAGCTGCCCGATCCGCCGGCCGTCGGGCTCAAGCATCTGGCGCGGCAGTCGGTCGAGATCATGACCGACTGGAAGGAGCGCTTCATCGCGTCGTACGACGTCGAGCTGCAGGCGTTCATCGACGGCGTGCGCCGGCAGGCACTCACGGGCCCGTCCGCATGGGACGGCTATGCGGCCGCGGTCGCGGCCGACGCCTGCGTGCGCGCGCAGAAGAGCGGGGCGGTCGAGCCGATCGCGATCGCCGAACGTCCCGCGTTCTATCGCGCTTGAGGCCAACCGCTTCCGGGAATCGACCGACATGACGATGAAGATCGGCTGCGCGCCGTGCTGCTGGGGCGTCGACGACGTGAGCAACCCGCACTTGCCGCCGTGGCGGCACGTGCTCGCCGAGGCGTCGGCGGCCGGGTATTCGGGCATCGAGCTGGGCCCGTACGGCTACATCCCGCTCGCGCTCGACGTCGTGCGCGCGGAGCTCGAACAGCAGCGGCTGAGCATCACGGCCGGCACGATCTTCGACGATCTCGTGTCGCCCGCGAATCTGCCGAACCTGCTGCGCCAGACGCGCGACATCTGCATGCTGATCACGCAGTTGCCGAAGCTGCCGACGCAGCGCGGGCAGCGTTATGCGGCGCCGTATCTCGTCGTGATGGACTGGGGCCACGACGAACGCGACTATGCGGCCGGTCACGGCGATCGCGCACCGCGGCTGCAGAAGGAGGACTGGGCCGCGATGGTCGACCACATCCGGCAGATCGCGACGCTCGCGCGCGACGCGTTCGGCGTGCGTGCGGTGATTCATCCGCACGCGGGCGGCTATATCGAATTCGCGGACGAGATCGACCGGATCGTCGCCGACATACCGGCCGACACCGCGGGCCTCTGCCTCGATACGGGCCACCTCTACTACTCGGGCATGGACCCGAGCGAATGGCTGCGCCGCCATGCGGCGCGGCTCGATTACGTGCACTTCAAGGATATCGACGCGGCCGTATACGACGCCGTGATGAACGAGCGGATCCGCTTCTTCGAGGCATGCGCGCGCGGCGTGATGTGTCCGATCGGCCGCGGCGTGCTCGACTACCGCGCGATCAAGCGCACGCTCGACGACATCGGCTACGCCGGCTACATCACGATCGAACAGGAGCGCGATCCGCGCAACGTGGGCACGAGCCTGCGCGACGTCGCGGCGAGCCGCGCGTTTCTCGCATCGGCCGGGTTCGCCTGAACGACGCACCGCGCGACTGCGCGAATACCGAAATCGAACCGCTGAATACGGAATACCCGGATAAGCACTGAGGACCACGAACATCATGATCGACGGACAGATTCTGCTTGGACATTCGATTCCCTGGGCGATGGTCGGCGGCGGCCTCGGCAGCCAAATCGGCTACAGCCACCGCTCGGCCGCGCTGCGCGACGGCAGCTTCCGGCTCGTCGCCGGCGCATTCGACCTCGATCCCGAGCGCGGGCGGCAGTTCGGCGTGAAGCTCGGCGTCGATGCCGAACGCTGCTATCCCGACTATCAGACGATGTTCGACGCCGAAGCGAAGCGCGAGGACGGCATCCGCGCGGTCTCGATCGCGACGCCGAACAACACGCACTTCGAAATCTGCCGCGCGGCGTTGAACGCGGGGCTGCACGTGGTCTGCGAGAAGCCGCTCTGCTTCACGACGCAGGAGGCCGAGGCGCTGCAGCGGCTGGCCGTCGAGAAGAACCGGATCGTCGGCGTCGCGTACGGCTATTCGGGCCACCAGATGATCGAGCAGGCGCGCGAGATGATCGCGCGCGGCGATCTCGGCGAGATCCGCATCGTGCAGATGCAGTTCGCGCACGGCTTTCACAGCGAGGGCGTCGAAGCCGAGAGCGCGGCCGCGCGCTGGCGCGTCGATCCGAAGTTCGCGGGGCCGAGCTACGTGCTCGGCGACATCGGCACGCATCCGCTCTACATCGCCGAGGTCATGGTGCCGTGGCTGAAGATCCGCCGGCTGATGTGCTCGCGGCAGAGCTTCGTGAAGAGCCGCGCGCCGCTCGAGGACAACGCGTTCACGATCATGGAATACGACACGGGCGCGATCGGCTACGTGTGGTCGAGCGCGGTGAACGCCGGCTCGATGCACGGGCAGAAGGTGCGCGTGATCGGCTCGAAGGCGAGCGTCGAATGGTGGGACGAGCATCCGAACCAGTTGCGCTACGAGGTGCAGGGGCAGCCCGCGCAGGTGCTCGATCGCGGCATGCCGTACCTGCATCCGCACGCATTGCGCGAGGACCGGATCGGCGCCGGCCATCCGGAAGGGCTGTTCGACGCATGGTCGAATCTGTATGCGCGTTTCGCGCTTGCGATGGACGCGGCCGATCGCGGCGACGCCGACGCGCTCAGGGGCATCCGCTTTCCCGATGTCCACGCCGGCGTCGAGGGCGTGCGCTGGGTCGAGAACTGCGTGCGCTCGGCCGACGCGGGCGGCGTGTGGGTCGACTACCGCTGAGTTGCGCGCCGCGCGGCGCCGGCCGCCGCCGTCGGTGCACGCCCTAAGCTTTACGCGGCCGCGACGCCGGTGGAGAATCGTTCCGGTATCGCCGCGGTGTGCAGGCCAGTGATGATCGAGCGCGTGGGAGCGAGCAGGCGGCGCGAGCCGCGCCGCAAACGTGTTTAAATTCGCCCTTCATGCATGTGTTCATGCGGTGTCCCGAGCCGCGTTCGCGTATCGGGGCCGTCCATTTCGCGCCATCCGATGACTTCGTCCGAGAAACCTCCCGCCACCGTCGAACAGTTCCTGCAGCGTCTGACGCAGGAATACGACGGCCTCAGCAACCGCCTGAAGGTCATTGCGCGGCACGTCGAAACGCACCGGGATCAGCTGGGCCTCGAAGGGATCCAGTCGCTCGCCGAGGCGTGCGGCGTGCAGCCGTCGGCCGTCGTGCGCTTCGCGAAGCACTTCGGTTTTTCGGGTTTCTCCGAGATGCAGCGGCTGTTCCGCGAAGGGCTCGCGCAGCAGATTGCGCCGGGCCGCGCCTACAGCCTGCGGCTGCGCGACGTGATCGAATCGGGTTCGTCGAGCCTGCAGCCCGAGCAGATCGCCGACGAGTTCATCAAGGGCAGCATTGCGGGCATGCAGCAGTTGCGGCAGACGCTCGACCCGGCGGCGCTCGCGCAGGCCGTCGATCTGCTCGCCGACACGCAGGCGATCTGGATCGCCGGCTCGCGCCGCGCGTTTCCGATCGCCGTGTATCTCGACTATGCGCTGCAGCATACCGACAAGCGCATCGGGCTGTTCAGCGCGCTCGGCAGCATGCATCTCGGCCAGATCCGCTCGGTGCGCGACGGCGACGTGATGATCGTGATCTCGTTCATGCCGTATGCGGAAGAGACGGTGCAGGTCGCGCAGCAGGCCGTGCAGCGCGGCGCGCGATTGATCGCGATCACCGACAGCCGGATGAGCCCGATCGCGCGCGAAGCCGAGGTGACGCTGATGGTGCAGGAAAGCGCGACGTTCGGCTTCCGCGCGCTGACGGCGTCGATGGGCCTCGCGCAGAGCCTGTTCGTCGCGCTCGCGTATCGGCTCGAGCTGTCGTACCTGCCGAGCGCCGACGGCGCGCACGGCTCGAAGGCCGGTTGACGCCGCGCCGGCCTCGGCGCACCGCCCGCCGAGGGGCGGCGCGCCGCCGTGGTCACTTCGCGGTCGGCATCGCGAATTCGGCGCCCTTGCCGATGCTCGACGACCAGCGCTGCATCACCGACTTCTGCCGCGTATAGAAGCGCACGCCTTCCTCGCCGTACGCATGCATGTCGCCGAACAGGCTCTTCTTCCAGCCGCCGAAGCCATGCCACGCCATCGGCACCGGAATCGGCACGTTGATGCCGACCATGCCGACCTGGATGCGCCGCGCGAACTCGCGCGCGATGCCGCCGTCGCTCGTGAAGCACGACACGCCGTTGCCGAACTCGTGCGCGTTGATCAGGTCGACCGCTTCGCCGAAGTCCTTCACGCGCACGCAGCCGAGCACCGGCCCGAAGATCTCTTCCTTGTAGATCCGCATGTCGGGCGTCACGTGATCGAACAGCGTGCCGCCGGTGAAGAAGCCTTGCTCGCGGCCCGGCACGCGCAGCCCGCGGCCGTCGACGACCAGTTGCGCGCCTTCCTGCACGCCGAGCTCGATATAGCTTTCGATGCGCTTGAGCGCCTCGCCCGTGACGATCGGGCCCATCTCGACTTCCGGCGACATCCCGTCGCCGATCACGAGCTTGCGCGCGCGCTCGGCGACGGCCGGCACGATCCGCTCGGCGACGTCGCCGACCAGCACCGCGACGCTGATCGCCATGCAGCGCTCGCCGGCCGAGCCGTACGCGGCGCCGATCAGTGCGTCGACGGCCTGCTCGAGGTTCGCGTCCGGCATCACGACGAGGTGGTTCTTCGCACCGCCGAGCGCCTGCACGCGCTTGCCCGACTGTACCGCGCGCTGCTGCACGTACGCGGCGATCGGCGTCGAGCCGACGAAGCTGACGGCCTGCACGTCGGGATGATCGAGCAGCGCGTCGACGGCGCCCTTGTCGCCCTGCACGACGTTGAACACGCCGGGCGGCAGCCCGGCCTGCGTGAGCAGGTCGGCGATGTAGAGCGCGGCCGACGGGTCGCGCTCGCTCGGCTTCAGCACGAACGTGTTGCCCGTCGCGATCGCGACCGGGAACATCCAGCACGGCACCATGCACGGGAAGTTGAACGGCGTGATGCCGGCGACGACGCCGAGCGGCTGACGCATCGTCCAGTTGTCGATGCCGGTGCTGACCTGGTCGGTGTAGTCGCCCTTCAGCAGTTGCGGAATGCCGCACGCGAATTCGACGATGTCGATGCCGCGCGCGACTTCGCCCTGCGCGTCGGAGAACACCTTGCCGTGCTCGGCGGTGATGATCGCCGCGAGCGCGTCGCGGTGCTCGTTCATGAGCTGCAGGAAGCGGTGCAGCACGCGCGCGCGGCGAATCGGCGGCGTCGCGGCCCAGTCCGGAAACGCCGCGGCGGCCGACGCGACGGCCCGCTGCACTTCGCCGTCGTCGGCCAGCGCGACGCGGCGCACCGCGCGGCCGAGCGCCGGATTGAAGACGTCCTGGAAGCGGCCGCTGCGGCCGGCCACAGGCGCGCCGTCGAGGTAGTGGCCGACGTCGGCATCGGACGTGTACGCGGGAACCGGGTTCATCGTGTCTCCTGAAGATTCGGGGGAAGGGAAGGCCCCAGTCTAGGCAAACGCGGCGGGCCGGAGAAGGCCGCGCAGCTTGATTCACTGTTCACAATTCTGAATAATCGGCGGATGAATCAGCAAAATGTCCAGGCGCTCTGGCCGCACATCCATTCGCTGACGGTGCTGGCCGCCGCAGGCAGCTTCACGGCCGCCGCGCAGCGGCTCGGGATCAGCAAGGCCGCGATGAGTCAGCGCATCGCCGATCTCGAAAAGGCGGCCGGCGTGCCGCTCGTGCGCCGCACGACGCGCAGCGTGCGGCTCACCGACGCGGGCCAGACGCTCGTCGACAGCACGCGCGACGCGTTCGAGTCGATCGGCCAGCATTTCGCGCGCGTGAAGGAGCTCGCCGGCGAGCCGCGCGGGCTCGTGCGCGTGACGGCGCCGGTCGCGCTCGGCCGCCAGCAGATCGTCCCGCATCTGCCGGATTTCCTGCGCGCGCATCCGGGCGTGCATCTCGAGCTCGACCTGTCGGACCGGCTGCATTCGCTGACGCAGGAAGGCTTCGATCTCGCGATCCGCCATACGACGACCGCGCCGCAAACGCATGTCGCATGGAAGCTCTGCGATACGCGCTCGCTGCTCGTCGCCAGCCGCGACTATCTCGACGCGCGCGGCGCGCCGCGCCATCCGCGCGAACTCGTCGACCACAGCTGCCTCTGCTATCTGCGCGACAACGAGCCCGCCGCGTGGAGCTTCGAGCTGCAGGGCAGGCGGCGCGAGCGCGTCAGCGTGCCGGTGCGCGGCAGCTTCGCGGCGAACAACAGCGAGGCGATGCGCGAGGCCGCGCTCGGCGGGCTCGGCATCGCGCTGCTGCCCGATTTCAGTGCGCGGCGCGATCTCGATGCGGGTCGGCTCGTGTCGCTGCTCGACGCGTGGCGGCCGTCCGGCGCGTTCGGCGACCACATCTTCGCGATCCGGCCGTACAGCGCGGTCGTGCCGAGCGCCGTGCGCGCGCTCGTGCGCCATCTGCGCGAGCGGCTGGCGGGCGGTTTCTCGGGCGCATGACGGGCCAGCACCGGCCCCGCAACGGCCTCCCGCGACGGCCTCGCGACGGGGCCTGCGACGGCGGCGTCGGGCCGCCCGGCGCGCGAGGCGGCGCTGCGGTAAAATCGCGGCTTCCTCCCGCGCCCGGTGCGGCGCGCCATTCGAAGGTCGACAGCCGATGCAGATTCACAAGGAAGTGGACGCGCGCGGGCTCAATTGCCCGTTGCCGATCCTGCGCGCGAAGAAAGCGCTCGCCGATATGGAGAGCGGGCAAATCCTGAAGGTGCTCGCGACCGATCCGGGCTCGCAGCGCGACTTTGCCGCGTTCGCGAAGCAGACCGGCAACGAAATCGTCGAATCGACGACGCAGGACAAGACCTTCGTGTTCCTGATGCGTCGCCGCTGACGCGACGCCACGCCCACGCCACACCTCGCCACATCACGCCCCGCGGTGCCCCGCAACGACGCAAACGCGCCTCGGCGCGTCGCTGCGCGCCGTGCCGGGGGCCGCTTCGGCCCTGTCCCGCACGGTTCCGCTCCGCGCCAGTCTGACAATTCTTAAACCTCCGTTTGCCGGCGGCTGCGTATACTGGCCCGTCCGGTCGTCCGTGCTGTTCGGGCGCGCCGGCCACGGTACGTCGAAGAGGCAGGCACGGGGGCCAGGCCCGACGCGACCGTCGTATAAACGGGGGAGAGGACATGTCCTTCAGACCAGGGACCCGACGAAGTCCGTCCACAAGGGATTGCATTGCATCCGCCTGCACGCCGGCATCGAGCCGCGTCGAGCTGGATCCGCAGCAGGACCGCCATGCGCGGGCCGCACTCGAGGCCTATGCCGATTCGGCGGCGGCCGAGATGCCGTGGCTGGCCGAATGGCTCGGCGAGCGGCTGCGCGACGCCGCGCAGCACGACGCGCCGGCCGTCACGTATTGCAGCGCGACCGTCGAACGCGTGTTCGATCTCGCGCACGCCTGGGCGGCGAACCGGCCCGACTATGCGGCCGCCGCGTGGGAAGAGGTGCGCGGCCAGCTGCAGCGGATGCTCGCGCAGCACGCGCCGGCCGACGACTGGGTGTAACGCGGAACCGGTGCCGTCGCGGCCGGGGCCGCGGCGATCGCGCGACAACGACGATTATTCGAAGAATGAGCCGTAGTCCACGCAATTCCCTGGCGAATTTCATACTACTATGCTGAAATCGCCGGTTCGTCCGTGCCCCGTTTTTGAGATATGTTGCCGGGGCAACCGTGTCGCATCCGTTGCGCGGCGGCGACCGGCGGCTCGAGGGCCGGTATCGGGGCCGTGCCGCAGCCGATGCGGCAGCGGCAGGAGCGGGGAGCTGAACTGGACGAATCGCTTTCGATTTGCGGGGTGCTATGAGAATTGCTGTACTGGATGACGATCCGGCCCAGACGGATTTCGTCAGTCAAACGCTGACGGCCGCCGGCCACACGTGCTACGCGTTCAAGGAAGGCAAGGCCCTGAAGAAGCGTCTGCAGCGCGAGACGTTCGATCTGCTGGTCCTCGACTGGAACGTGCCGGACATGTCGGGCGAGGAAGTGCTGAAGTGGGTGCGCGCCAATCAGACCGAGCACAGCCTGCCGATCATCTTCATGACGAGCCGCGACGACGAGGCCGGGATCACGCAGATCCTGAACGCCGGCGCCGACGACTACGTCGTCAAGCCCGTGTCCGGTCCGATCCTGCGCGCGCGCATCGGCTCGCTGCTGCGCCGCGCGTATCCGGTCAACGCGGAGGCGACCGTTCGCGAGTTCGACCAGTTCCGCTTCGACGTGAACCTGAAGCAGGCGTACGTCGGCGACAAGGCCGTGAGCCTCACGCAGAAGGAATTCGAGCTCGCGCTGCTGCTGTTCCAGCATCTCGACCGGCCGCTGTCGCGCGCGCACATCCTCGATCTCGTGTGGAAGCAGGCGACCGACATTCCGTCGCGCACGATGGACACGCACATCTCGATGCTGCGCACGAAGCTCGGCCTGCGGCCCGAAAACGGCTACCGGCTCGCGCCCATCTACGGCTACGGCTACCGGCTCGAGCGCGTCGGCCAGGGAGAACCGGAGTGACGACGGCCATCACGCAGCGCGCCGCCATGCTGCGTACCGCGGGCCTGCGCGCGGCCTGTGCGGTCGCGTTCGCGGTCGCGGTCTCGGCGCAGCATGCCGCGGCCCAGCCGCCCGCCACGGCGGGCAAGACGATCGCATACCGCACGCAGGCCGGCGATACGCTGTACGACATCGCCGCGCGCTATCTGCAAGGCGTCGACGACTGGCAGTTGCTGCAGCAACTGAACCACGTGCCGGAGCCGAAGCATCTGCAACCGGGCATCGCGCTGAAGCTGCCCGTCGCGCGGCTGCGCAAGGAGCGGCTCTCCGCGCGCGTCGTCGCGGTGCAGGGCACCGCCGAGCGCGCGACCGGCAATGCGCCATACGCGCCGCTTGCCGCCGACGCGACGGTCACCGAGGGCGACCGCGTGCGCACCGGCGCGAACGGTTTCCTGACGCTCGAGCTTGCCGACGGCACGCACATGAGCCTGCCGCCGGACAGCCAGCTCGACCTGAAGACGCTGCGCCGGACCGTGCTGACCGGCACGCTCGACCGTCAGTTCGAACTGACGCGCGGCTCGGTCGACAGCGACGTCACGCACCTGAAGAAGCGCGACGACCGTTTCCAGATCCGCTCGCCGTCGGTCGTCGCCGGCGTGCGCGGCACGCGCTTTCGCGTGAATTACGATGCCGCCGGCAGGGCGGCGACGCGCGTCGAGGTGCTGGACGGCACGGTCGGCGTCGCAGGCAGCCGGCGTCCGGCCGGCGCAACGCTCGTGCATGCGAACTTTGGCAGCGTCGCGAGCGCGTCCGGCGCGGTCGGCGCGCCGATTCAGCTGCTGCCGGCACCGGCGCTCGCACATCCCGAGAAGGTGCAGGACGACGCGGACGTCGCGTTCGAGCTCGCGCCGCTCGCGCAGGCACGCGCCTATCACGTGCAGCTCGCGCGCGACGCGGGCATGCTCGAGCTGTTCCGCGAAACGCGCAGCGACGGGCCGCGCGCGGTATTTCGCGACGTGCCGAACGGCACGTATTTCGTGCGGATCGCGGCGATCGACGAAAACGGCCTCGAGGGCCTGCCGCGCACCTATGCGTTCGAGCGCCGGCTGATGGGCCTCGATGCGACCGCGACGCCCGGCGAGGGCGGCTACGTGTTCCGCTGGTCGGCCAACGGCGCCGGCGACGGCGCGCGCTACCGGTTCGTGCTGTCGCGCTCGAAGGACCTGAGCGCACCGGTCGTCGATCAAGTCGGGCTGCCGGCGCGCCGGATCACCATCGCGCATCTGCCGCCGGGCGAGTATTTCTGGGCCGTGACGGTCGAGGAGTTCTCGGGCGGCAAGTTCTACGAGAAGACGAGCCCGGTCGGTGCGTTTACGTTGTCGCGTTGATGCGCGGCAGATGAAAGCCGATTCCGTTTCTCCGCGGCGGCAGCTCGGGCGCCGCTTCCTGCTCGAATGGATCGCGATCGGGTGCCTCGGGATCGCGGTGATCTGCGCATGTGCGCTCGGCCGCGCGTCGTCGAGTGTCGACGGGCTGATCTACGATCGGCTGCTGATGCTGCGCAGCCTGCCGCTGTCGCCGGACGTCGTCGTCGTCGACATCGACAACCAGAGCGTGTCCGCGCTCGGCCGCTGGCCGTGGTCGCGCAACGTGCACGCGCGGCTGCTCGATACGCTCGCGCGCGCGCAGCCGGCGGCCGTGGTCTACGACGTGCTGTTTACCGAGCCGTCTCCCGACGATCGCGCGTTCGCCGACGCGATGGCGCGCGTGCCGACCTTCCTGCCGGTGCTGCTGAGTCCCGAGCTGGACGGCAAGCGCGCGCTCGATCCGCCGGTCGCGGCGCTCGCCGCGCGCGCGATGGGGCTCGGGCATATCAATCTCGAAGTCGATCCGGACGGCATCGTGCGCAGCGTCGCGCTGTTCGAGGACGACGGCCGCACGCGCTGGCCGCAGCTGATGGTGCCCGTCTATCGCGCGATCAGGGCCGGCACGCTGCATCCGGCCGGCGGCGCGCCGAGCCCGCGCGCGCATGACCTGTCGCGCGACGCGACCGGCGAAGGCCGCTATCTGATTCCGTTCAGCCGCAATACGCCCGCGTATCCGACGCTGTCGTTCGACGATGTGCTCGAAGGACGCGTGAAGCCCGATGCGCTGCGCGGCAAGATCGTCGTCGTCGGCGTGACCGCGTCGGGGCTCTACGACCGCTTCGCGACGCCGGTGTCCGGCGATTTCGGCCCGCTCGCCGGCGTCTACATCCACGCGAGCGTGCTCGACATGCTGACGACCGGCTCCGCGATTTCGCCGGTCTCGCGCACGGTGCTGTTCGCCGCGTCGCTCTTGCCGCTCGCGGCGCTGCTCGGCGGTTTCCTGATGCTGTCGCCGTGGCGCGCGCTGCTGCTGACGCTGAGCCTCGCGGCGCTCGCGGTGATCGCGAGCATCGCGCTGCTGTTCGAGGCGCGCGTCTGGCTGTCGCCGGCGCCGGCCGTGTTCGGGCTGATCGCCGTGTATCCGATCTGGAACTGGCGGCGCCTCGAGATGACGATGTCGTACCTGCGCCGCGAGCTGCAGCGCCTTGCCGACGAACCGCATCTGCTGCCGGAGGCGCCGCGCGCGCGCAGCGTCGGCGGCGACGTGCTCGAGCGCCAGATGGCGCTGATGGCGCAGGCCGCGCAGCGTCTGCAGGACATGAAGCGCTTTGTGTGGGACAGCCTCGACAGCATGCCGGAACCGATCTTCGTGACCGACCTGGCCGGCACCGTGCTGATCGCGAACCACGCCGCCAAGCGCTACGGCTCGCGGCTCGCGCTGCCGCTGCCGGAAGGGCGGCCGCTGCGCGCGGCGCTCGGCGAGCTGACCTTCGTGAAGACTGTCGACGGCAACGCGGAGCACGACGTCGCGATCCGCGACAGCTGGCCGGCCGCGCTCGACCCGACGCTCGCGGCCGAGCACGACGTGATGGCGCGCGGCATCGAGGTGCGCGATCGCGACGGGCTCGACCATCTGCTACGCTACGCAGCGTGTACGAACGCGCAGGGTCACGTGACCGGCTGGATCGCGGGCCTCGTCGACGTCACCGAGCTGCACGCGGCCGAGCGGCAGCGCGAGGAAGCGCTGCATCTGCTGTCGCACGACATGCGCTCGCCGCAATCGTCGATTCTCGCGCTCGTCGAGATCGAACGCGACCGCGTCGAGTCCGACACGATGCGCGCGCTGCTCGCGCGGATCGAGCGCTATGCGCACCGTGCGCTGTCGCTTGCCGACGAGTTCGTGCAGCTCGCGCGCGCCGAGTCGCAGGCGTACCAGCTCGAGACGACGAGCCTCGTCGACGTGCTGATCGACGCGAGCGACGAGGTGTGGCCGCAGGCGCAGGCGAAGCGCATCCGCATCGATACCGACGTCGGCACGGACATGTGCTGGGTCAGGGCGGACCGCTCGCTGATCACGCGCGCGTTCGTCAACGTGCTGAACAACGCGGTCAAATATAGTCCGTCCGACACGACGATCACGTGTACGCTGACGGTCGAACACGCGTCGAAACGGATGTTCTGTACGATTCGCGACCAGGGGTACGGCATTGCGCCGGAAGATCAGCGACATCTGTTCGAGCGTTTCAAACGATTCCATGCGGGCGAACGGCCCGAAATCTCGGGCTCCGGGCTCGGCATGGCATTCGTGAAGACGGTCGTCACGCGCCACGGCGGCAGCGTGTCGGTCGACAGCGAAGTGGGCGTCGGCACCGCGGTGACGGTGTCGCTGCCCGCGATCGACGAGCCGTCCGCCTGACAGGGCCGGGCACGACGGCAGGCATTGGGGGAAGTCATGAGAAAGCAATGGGCAGCGACCGCGCTGGCGGCGTCGCTGTTGACGGGTTGCGCCGGCGTCACGACCGGCGTCAGCGCGGTCGGGCAGCCGGACGGCTTTGCGTCGGGCGCGCACGGCTACGACATCGTCCGGACGGCCGCGCAGGCCGACGATGCCGACTATCGGCAGATCGAGACGCGCGTGCGCGAGGCGCTCGCGCGTCGCGGCTTCGACGTGCAGTCGGCGCAGGCCGCGCGCTACCGGCTGTCGATCGCCTATGCGACGCAGCCGGCCGCGGTGGCGGCGAGCGCGGAGCAGTGCGGCGGCGCGAGCAGCGCGTGCGTGACCGTCGACGGGCCGGCGCCGTTCGCGCTGCCGTTCGCGGGCCGCGTGTATCGCCACGTGCTGACGCTGCGTTTCGTCGATGCGAAGTCGGGTGCGGATGTCTACCGCGTGTCGGCCGCGCTGCGCGACCGCGAGCCCGGCGTGCAGCACGCGGTGCCCGCGCTCGTGACGAGCGCGCTTGCGAAGCTGCCGTTCGACGCGGGCGGCGGCTGGCTCGTCGAGACGAAAAAAGACGACGCGGGCGCGATGCCGGGCGTCGTCTCGGTGAAGCCGGCGCCCGCGCACTGACGCGCGGGCCGCAACGGCCGGGCGAAGGCGCGCGGCGCGCCTTCGGTGCCGCGTCAGGCGGCCGGCTGCGCGCCGTCGCGCGTGCGCAGATACGTTTCGAAGTCGGCGCCGACTTCCGGATGGCGCAGCGCGAATTCGACCGTCGCCTTCAGATAGCCGAGCTTGCTGCCGCAGTCGTAGCGCGTGCCCTGATATTTGTACGCGAGCACCTGCTCGTCGGCGAGCAGCGCCTCGATCGCGTCGGTGAGCTGCAGCTCGCCGCCCGCGCCCGGCTTCAGCGCGCGCAGATGATCGAAGATCCGCGGCTTCAGCACGTAGCGGCCGACCACGCCGAGGTTCGACGGCGCGACGTCCGGCGCCGGCTTCTCGACGATCGCCGACATCTTGATGATCGAGTCTTCCCATTCCTTGCCGTCGACGATCCCGTAGGACTTCGTCTCCGACGGCGGGATCTCTTCGACGCCGATCACCGAGCTGTGATAGTGATCGAACACGTCGACCATCTGCTTCATCACCGGCGGATTGCCGTCGAGCAGGTCGTCCGCGAGGATCACCGCGAACGGGTTGTCCGCGACCAGCTTTTCGGCGCACAGCACGGCGTGGCCGAGGCCGAGCGCTTCCGGCTGGCGCACGTAGAAGCAGTCGACGTGGCTCGGCTTGATGCTGCGCACGAGCTCGAGCAGTTTTTCCTTGCCGCGGGCCTCGAGTTCGGCTTCGACCTCGTAGGACTTGTCGAAATGGTCCTCGATCGCGCGCTTGCTGCGCCCCGTCACGAAGATCATTTCGGTGATGCCGGCCGCGATCGCTTCTTCGACCGCGTACTGGATCAGCGGCTTGTCCACGACCGGCAGCATCTCCTTCGGGCTCGCCTTTGTTGCCGGGAGGAACCGCGTGCCGAGGCCGGCAACAGGGAATACCGCCTTGGTGACTTTCAACATGATCGAACCTTTATTGATGTAATCGACTTGTCAGACGTCTATGTTCACGTCCGAATTATAGTGAACGCAAACCGGCTTACCGTTTGTTACGTGGGCAACCGTTCGAGCTGCGCGCGCAGCTTTTCGAGCGTGCCCTGGAACTCGGCGAGCCGTTTTTGTTCCTGCTCGACCACCGCCGGCGGCGCCTTCGCAACGAACGCCTCGTTGCCGAGTTTCGCGTTGCATTTCGCGATTTCGCCCGTCAGACGCGCGATTTCCTTCGACAGGCGCTCGCGCTCGGCCGCAATGTCGATTTCCACCTTCAGTACCAGCTTGTTCGGCCCGACGATCGCGATCGGCGCGCCGTGCGCTTCCTGGTCGAGCGCGGCTTCGTCCGCGAGGATCCGGACCTCGGACAGGCGCGCGAGCGCCTGCACGTACGGTGCGAACGTATGCAGACGCGCGGCGTCGCCGGCCGCGAGCAGCGGCACCTTCGTCGCCGGCGACAGGTTCATCTCGCCGCGCAGGTTGCGGCACGCGTCGACGATCGCCTTCAGATCGGCCGCCCATTGCTCGGACCCTTCGTCGATCTTCTTCGGCTCGGCGATCGGGTAGGCCTGCGTCATCAGCGACGCTTCGCCCTCGGCCTTGCCCTGCGGATAGCGGCCCGCGAGCGGCGCCACCTTCTGCCAGAGCGCTTCGGTGATGAACGGGATGATCGGGTGGGCGAGACGCAGCACCGTTTCGAGCACGCGCAGCAGCGTGCGGCGCGTCGCGCGCTGCTGTTCCGGCGTACCGTTCTGGATCTGCACCTTCGCGAGTTCCAGATACCAGTCGCAGTACTCGTCCCACACGAATTTGTAGATGCTGCTCGCGACGTTGTCGAAACGATAGTCGGCGAAGCCCTTCGCGATGTCGGCTTCGGTCCGCTGCAGCAGCGACACGATCCAGCGGTCGGCCGCCGAGAAGTCGAGATAGCCGCCGGGGCCGCAGTCGCCCGCGCCGCAGACTTCCGGCTTGTCGAGCCCGCAGTCGTGGCCTTCGCAGTTCATCAGCACGAAGCGCGTCGCATTCCAGAGCTTGTTGCAGAAGTTGCGATAGCCCTCGCAGCGCGCGAGGTCGAAGTTCACGTTGCGGCCGAGCGTCGCCATCGACGCCATCGTGAAGCGCAGCGCGTCGGTGCCGAACGCCGGAATGCCGTCCGGGAATTCCTTGCGCGTCTTCTTTTCGATCGTCGCGGCCTGCTTCGGATTCATCAGGCCCGTCGTGCGCTTCGCGACCAGCGTTTCGAGATCGATGCCGTCGACGATGTCGATCGGGTCGAGCGTGTTGCCCTTGCTCTTCGACATCTTCTGGCCTTCCGCGTCGCGCACGAGGCCGTGCACGTACACGGTGTGGAACGGCACCTTGCCCGTGAAGTGCGTGGTCATCATCACCATCCGGGCGACCCAGAAGAAGATGATGTCGAAGCCCGTGACGAGCACCGACGAGGGCAGGAAGTGCTGCAGTTCCGGCGTCTCGTTCGGCCAGCCGAGCGACGAGAACGGCACGAGCGCGGACGAGAACCACGTGTCGAGCACGTCCTCGTCGCGCTTCAGCGCGCCCGTGTAGCCCTGCGCGGCGGCCTTCGCGCGCGCGTCTTCCTCGCTGCGCGCGACGAACACTTCGCCGTTCTCGCCGTACCACGCGGGAATCTGGTGGCCCCACCAGAGCTGGCGCGAGATGCACCAGTCCTGGATGTTCTCGAGCCACTGGTAATAGGTGGTCGTCCAGTTTTCCGGCACGAACTTGATCTGGCCGCTGCGCACGACGTCGAGCGACACTTCGGTGATCGACTTGCCCGGATGGAACGTGCCTTCCGGCGCCGGCTTCGTCATCGCGACGAACCACTGGTCGGTCAGCATCGGCTCGATCACGACGCCCGTGCGGTCGCCGCGCGGCACCATCAGCTTGTGCGGCTTCACCGATTCGAGAAAGCCCTGCGCGTCGAGATCGGCGACGATCGCCTTGCGCGCGTCGAAGCGGTCGAGCCCGCGATACTGCTCGGGCGCGTTGTCGTTGATCTTCGCGTCGAGCGTCAGGATCTCGATCGGCGCGAGGCCGTGACGCAGCCCGACCTGGTAATCGTTGAAGTCGTGCGCGGGCGTGACCTTCACGACGCCGGTGCCGAACTCGCGATCGACGTAGTCGTCGGCGATCACGGGGATCTCGCGGCCGGTCAGCGGCAGCGTGACGCGTTTGCCGATCAGGTGGCGATAGCGCTCGTCTTCCGGGTGGACCATCACCGCGACGTCGCCGAGCATCGTCTCGGGGCGCGTGGTCGCGACCGTCAGCGAGCCCGAGCCGTCGACGAGCGGGTAGCGGATGTGCCACAGATGGCCGTTTTCCTCTTCGCTGACGACTTCGAGATCCGACACGGCGGTGAGCAGGACCGGATCCCAGTTCACGAGGCGCTTGCCGCGGTAGATCAGTCCCTGTTCGTAGAGCGCGACGAACACGTCGCGCACGGCGGCCGACATCTTGTCGTCCATCGTGAAGTATTCGCGCGACCAGTCGGTCGACGCGCCGAGCCGGCGCACCTGGCCGGTGATCGTCGAACCCGATTTCTGCTTCCATTCCCACACGCGCTCGACGAATTTCTCGCGGCCGAGATCATGGCGCGACACGCCCTGCGCGTCGAGCTGGCGCTCGACGACGATCTGCGTCGCGATCCCCGCGTGGTCGGTGCCCGGCACCCACAGCGTGTTCTCGCCGAGCATCCGGTGATAGCGCGCGAGGCCGTCCATGATCGTCTGGTTGAACGCGTGGCCCATGTGCAGCGTGCCCGTGACGTTCGGCGGCGGCAACTGGATCGCGAAATCCGGGCGCGCCGGATCGAATGCCGGGGCCGCATAGCCGCGTTTTTCCCACTCCGGCCCCCATTGGGCCTCGATGGTGTGGGGTTCGAAACTCTTCGCAAGCGTGCTGTCGCTCATGGTTGGAAATCTGCCGAAAAATGCGTGAATTGAATGCCGAATCCGACGATTATAAATGGATGCACATCGGCCAGCCATCGCACCGGCGCGCGCGCCGGCCGCGACGCGCATCGCGCGCGACGTGCGCCGGCCGAAAACGGCAGCGCGCGGCCGACTTATAATGGCGGGTCCGCATTTTTCCACGCCCGTCCGCTGCCGCTCCATGCCCGATCTGCTCGCCAATCTGAACCCCGAACAATACGCCGCCGTCACGCTGCCGAACGAACCGGCGCTGATCCTCGCGGGAGCGGGCAGCGGCAAGACCCGCGTGCTGATCACGCGCATCGCGTGGCTGATCCAGCAGGGCTACGCGTCGCCGGCCACCGTGCTCGCCGTCACGTTCACGAACAAGGCCGCGCGCGAGATGATGGCGCGGCTCTCCGCGATGATGCCGATCGACACGCGCGGGATGTGGATCGGCACGTTCCACGGCCTCTGCAACCGGATGCTGCGCGCGCACTACCGCGACGCGGGCCTGCCGCAGACCTTCCAGATCCTCGACACGGCCGATCAGCTGTCCGCGATCAAGCGGCTGATGAAGACGCTGAACGTCGACGACGAGAAATATCCGCCGAAGAACGTGCAGTACTTCATCAACAACGCGAAGGAGCAGGGGCTGCGCCCCGACAAGGTCGACGCGTCCGACAACTTCAACCGCAAGTTCGTCGAGCTCTATCAGGCCTACGACCAGCAGTGCCAGCGCGAGGGCGTCGTCGACTTTCCGGAACTGCTGCTGCGCTGCTACGAACTGCTCGCGTACAACGCGCCGCTGCGCGCGCACTATCAGGCGCGCTTCCGGCACATCCTCGTCGACGAGTTCCAGGACACCAACAAGCTGCAGTACGCGTGGCTGAAGATGCTCGCGGGCGGACAGAACGCGATCTTCGCGGTCGGCGACGACGATCAGTCGATCTACGCGTTCCGCGGCGCGAACGTCGGCAACATGCGCGACTTCGAGGACGAATTCCGCGTACGCAACCTGATCAAGCTCGAGCAGAACTACCGGTCGCACGGCAACATCCTCGACGCGGCGAACCAGCTGATCTCGAACAACGCACACCGTCTCGGCAAGAACCTGCGCACCGACGCGGGCCATGGCGAGCCGGTGCGCGTGTACGAGGCGAGTACCGATGCGCAGGAAGCCGGCTGGATCGTCGAGGAGATCCGTTCGCTGATCAACACGGGGCTGTCGCGCAGCGAGATCGCGGTGCTCTATCGCAGCAACGCGCAGTCGCGCGCGATCGAGCACACGCTGATGACGTCGGGCATCCCGTATCGCGTGTACGGTGGCCTGCGCTTTTTCGAGCGTCAGGAAGTCAAGCATGCGCTCGCGTATCTGCGCCTGATCGACAATCCGAACGACGACACCGCGTTTGCACGCGTCGTGAACTTCCCGACGCGCGGGATCGGCGCGCGCTCGATCGAGCAGCTGGCCGACGCCGCACGTCTGTACGGCTGCTCGATGGCTGCCGCGATTCCCTACGTGACGGGCAAGGCGGGCACGAGCCTCGGCGCGTTCGCGAACCTTATCGCGAAGATGCGTGCGGAAACGCAGCAGATGAGCCTGCCCGAGACCGTCGAATACGTCGTGCGCGCGAGCGGCCTCGCCGATTTCTATCAGGGCGAGCGCGAAGGGCAGGACCGCCTCGAGAACTTGCAGGAACTCGTGAACGCGGCGACCGCGTTCGTCAGCGAGGAAGGCTACGGGCTCGACACGCCCGCGCGCTCGATTCCGCTGCGCGCCGGCGCGATCGCCGCGCCCGAGATCGGCGCGGCCCGCGACGATGGGTCGGTCGACGTGCTCGCGCCCGCCTCGCTCGACGATCCCGCGCAGAACCCCGACACGATGACGCCGCTCGCGGGCTTTCTGTCGCACGCGTCGCTCGAAGCCGGCGACAACCAGGCGCAGGCCGGCCAGGACGCTGTGCAGCTGATGACCGTGCACGCGGCGAAGGGGCTCGAATTCTCGGCGGTGTTCATCACCGGGCTCGAGGAAGGGCTGTTCCCGCACGAGAACAGCGTGCTCGAATCGGACGGTCTCGAGGAAGAGCGTCGGCTGATGTACGTCGCGATCACGCGCGCGAAGGAGCGGCTCTATCTGTCGTTCGCGCAGAGCCGGATGCTGCACGGCCAGACGCGCTACAACGTGCGCTCGCGCTTTTTCGACGAACTGCCGCAGCACGTGCTGAAGTGGCTGACGCCGAAGGTCGAAGCCGGTGCGCGCTGGGGCGGCCGCTCGGACAACGCGGGCTGGGGGCGCGACTGGTTCGCGCGGCCCGGCGCCGGGCGCGAGCAGTACGTCGACGCTGCGGTGTCCGCGCCGCTGCCCGCGTTCGCCGACCAGCAGCGGGCGGCCGACGTCGGCTTTCGCGTCGGCCAGCAGGTGTTCCATACGAAATTCGGCGAAGGGACGGTGACCGCGCTCGAAGGCAGCGGCGCCGATGCGAAGGCGCAGGTGAAGTTCAAGCGGCACGGCGAGAAATGGCTCGCGCTCGCGGTGGCGAAGCTGCAGGCGGTGGAATGACGAGCCTCGACATCGCAACCGGCGCCGCGCCGCGCCCGCTCGGTATTCTCGCCGCACTGCCGGAGGAACTCGGCGACCTGATCGCCGCGATGCGCGCGGAAGGCCCGATGAAGACGGTCACGCTCGGCCGTCGCGACTATCACGTCGGCACTGTGCACGGTGCGGCCTGCGTCGTCACGCTCGCGCGCGTCGGCAAGGTCGCGGCCGCCGCGACGGTCAGTGCGCTGATCCATGTGTTCGGCGTGTCGGGCGTCGTGTTCACCGGCGTGGCGGGCGGCGTGTCGCGCGCGGTGCGCGTCGGCGACGTCGTCGTCGCCGATACGCTGCTGCAGCACGATCTCGACGCGTCGCCGCTGTTCCCGCGCTACGAGGTGCCGCTGCTCGGCATCACGCGCTTCGCGACCGACGCGGAGCTGACCGCGCGCCTGAAGGCCGCCTGCACGTTGTTCGTCGCCGAAGAGGGCGCGCAGTTCGCGGAGCGCTTCGGGCTCGCGGGCGCGACGCTGCACGGCGGCCTGATCATCAGCGGCGACCGCTTCGTGTCGAGCGAGCGCGAGGTCGTGGCGCTGCGCGACGCGCTGCCGGACGCGCTCGCGGTCGAGATGGAAGGCGCGGCGATCGCGCAGGTGTGCGCCGAGCACGACGTGCCGTTCGCGCTCGTGCGCACGATCTCCGATACGGCCGACGATCATGCGACGCAGTCGTTCTCGCACTTCCTGTCGGCGATCGCGAGCAGCTATTCGTCGGGCATCCTCAAGCGTTTCCTGACGCTGCACGCGACGACGTCGGCCTGAAGCCGCCGTCGTTTCTTTCCGGTTTTTTTCATCGGCCCGGCCGCCGCGCGCGGGCGGCGGCCGCATCGTCAGGCCTTCTTGCGGCGGCTGCCTTCGAGATTCGGCAGGAACACCGTCAGCACGCCGATCAGCGGCAGGAACGAGCACACCTTGTAGACGAACGGGATGCTGGTCGCATCGGCGAGCTGGCCGAGCACGGCCGCGCCCACGCCGCCGAGCCCGAACGCGAAGCCGAAGAACAGCCCCGCGACCATCCCGACCTTGCCGGGCATCAGCTCGGTCGCATAGACGAGAATCGCCGCGAACGCCGACGCGAGCACGACGCCGATGATCACGCTCAGCACGCCGGTCCAGAACAGGTTCGCGTACGGCAGCAGCAGCGTGAACGGCGCGACGCCGAGAATCGAGACCCAGATCACGTACTTGCGGCCGATCCGGTCGCCGACCGGCCCGCCGATCAGCGTGCCGGCCGCGACGGCCGCGAGGAACACGAACAGGTGGATCTGCGCGGCCTGCACCGACAGATGGAACTTGTCGATCAGATAGAACGTGAAGTAGCTGTTGATGCTCGCCAGATAGAAATACTTCGAGAACACGAGCAGCACGAGCACGCCGATCGCGCCGAGCACGCGGCCGCGCGACAGCGTCGGATGGCCGGCGGCCGCCGCCTTCTTCTTCATCGACGGATGCTTCTTGTACCAGTGGCCGATCTGCGTGAGCACGACCATCGCGACGAGCGCGGCGGCCGAGAACCACGCGATGCTGTGCTGGCCGTGCGGAATGATCACGAGCGCGGCGAGCAGCGGCCCGAGCGCCGAGCCCGCATTGCCGCCGACCTGGAACAGCGACTGCGCGAGGCCGTGCCGGCCGCCCGACGCCATGCGCGCGACCCGCGACGATTCCGGATGGAACACCGACGAGCCGCAGCCGACGAGCGCGGCCGCGACGAGCAGCATCGGGAAGTTCGGCGCGACCGACATCAGCAGCAGGCCCGACAGCGTGAAGCCCATCCCGACCGGCAGCGAGTACGGCTTCGGCCGCTTGTCCGTGTAGAGGCCGACGAGCGGCTGCAGCAGCGACGCGGTGATCTGGTAGGTGAGCGTGATCAGCCCGATCTGCGCGAACGACAGCGCGAACTGGCTCTTGAGCATCGGATAGATCGCGAGGATCAACGACTGGATCATGTCGTTGAGCATGTGCGAGAAGCTGATCGCGCCGAGCACCGGATAGACGGTGCGCGGCGCAGGCGGAGCAGACGTCTGGGCCGCGGCGGCTGCGCCGGCCGTGCCCGTGTCGAGGCTGGTTTCCATGTGAGCTGAGCGAATTGAGGTAGCAGGGCGCGCTTGGATGGGGATCCGCGCGTTCGAATCGTTGTTGCGTCAAAGGAGTGTAATGTGGCGCATCGAGAATGTCAGGCCAACTTTTGTCGCAAATCGGACATTGGTATGACGATCGGCCGCTGCGCGGTTTTTTGACCGGGTATAACGCTCGCGACGCGGTGCCGCTTGGCGGCGACGCCGCGCGCGGGCCGGATGCGCGTTTGTCCGGACTCAAGGAACGGCGCTCGCGACCGTAGAACGACACAACGACAACAGAGGCGCGCCGCGCCGGCCTGGCCACGAGCCGGTCCGGTGCGAGACGCGGCCCGGGGCCGACCGACCATCGCGGTAAAGCCGGAACCGACCTTTCCGGCAGCACGATCAATACGGGGATAGATTGATGAAAGCAGCATCATTGCATCCGCAGCGGGGCGCGGCCGCCGCCGCATCCGGATCCGAGACCGCCGCGTCGCGCCGGCCCGCCCGTCGCGGCCGCGCCGCGCGCACCGAGCGCCGGCCGTGGACCGTGAAGGCGACGCTGCGCGCCGCGTTCGCGGTTCTGCTGATCGGCACGGTCGCGATCGGCGTGTTTTCGCTCTGGCAGATCAGCCGGCTGAACGCGTCGATCGCGTCGGTCTACGAGCAGGGGCACGTCGCGAGCCGCGCGGCCGAGGAGGTGCGCGCGGAGGTGCTGCGTGCGAGCCGCGCGCAGAAGATGCTGCTGACCGCGACCACCGCGAAGGAGCGCGACGAGCTCGGCGCCGAAGTCGATGCGGGTCTCGCGTCGATCGGCCGCGCGCTCGGCACGCTGCAGCGCGAGGCGGATCCCGCCGACGCCGACGACAGCGCACGGCTGCGCGCGTTCTCGTCCGCCGTCGGCACCTGGAGCGGCCATCTGCGCGACTTCGTCGCGCTGGTGCGCGCGCAGCCGCTCGACCTGTCGCAGATGAACTGGCAGGTCGGCACGCAGGACGTGTCGCTGCTCGTCGAGACCGGCAAGCTCGAGAAACAGGCCGGCGATCTCGTGAAGACGCGCGGCGCGAAGTCGAAGGCGACGCTCGATGCGTCGGCGACGATCTTCTCGTCGTCGTTCGCGATGATCGCCGCGATGACGGCTGCGCTGTTCGTCGTCGCGATCGCGATCGCCGAGCGCGTCGTGCGCCGCCTTGCCGCACAGCTCGGCGGCGAGCCCGCGTATGCGAAGGCGATCGCGGCCGACATCGCGCGCGGCGATCTCACGCGGCCGATCGCGCTCGGCCGACACGATCGCGACAGCATGGTGCGCGCGCTCGCCGACATGCAGCGCGGGCTGGCCGCGACCGTCGGCGAAATCGCGGTCAGCGCGGACGCGATCGCGTCGGCATCCGGCGAGATCTCGACGGGCAACCTCGATCTGTCGCAGCGCACCGCACAGCAGGCGGCCGCGCTCGAGCGCACGGCGGCGAGCATGGAGCAGCTGACCTCGACGGTGCGGCAGAACGCGGAGAACGCGCGGCAGGCAAGCATGCTGGCCGCGAATGCGTCGGCCGTCGCGGAAGCGGGCGGCGAGGTGGTCGGGCGCGTCGTCGCGACGATGAGCGACATCGACGACAGCGCGAAGAGCATCCGCGACATCATCGGCACGATCGAGGGCATCGCGTTCCAGACCAACATCCTCGCGCTGAACGCGGCCGTCGAGGCCGCGCGCGCGGGCGAGCAGGGGCGCGGTTTCGCCGTGGTGGCCGGCGAGGTGCGTTCGCTCGCGCAGCGCGCGGCGACCGCGGCGAAGGAGATTCGCGCGCTGATCGGCGCGTCGGTCGAGCGCGTCGCGAACGGTGCGGCGCTCGCACACGACGCGGGCCGCACGATGGACGACGTCGTGCGCGCGGTCAAGCGCGTGACCGACATCATCGGCGAGATCGCGGCGGCTTCGGACGAGCAGAGCGCGGGCATCGACGAGATCGGCCGCGCGGTCACGCAGATGGATGCCGGCACGCAGCAGAACGCGGCGCTCGTCGAGCAGGCGGCGGCCGCGGCGCGCGCGCTGGACGAGCAGGCGCAGTCGCTGAAGGCGCTCGTCGGACGTTTCCGGCTCGCGGCGGACTGAGTAACCGTCTACCAAGTCAAGCCTTATGGAGCGAATCGTCCCAAG
>NZ_JBQYLP010000022.1:0-95539 GCF_052683555.1 Burkholderia sp. BC1 | reverse complement strand
AAAAAACTGCAGACGATCGCGCCCGAGCTGTTCGCCGCGCCGCCCGACGGCGGCGACGCCGAGGACGCGCAGACGCTGCAGGCGCGCCGCCGCCGCGCGGAAGCGGACGAGATCCGTGCGGTGCTCGACGCCTGCGGCGGCGACCGCGATCGCGCGTGCGCGATGCTCGGCATCAGCAAGACGACGCTTTGGCGGAAGTTGTCGGCGAAATAGCGGCGAGTCGCACGACGTTGCGGGACGCCGCGGCGCTACGACGCGCCGGCACGACGGCCGTCAGTCCGTCTTGTGATAGTGGCGGTACGCCTTCGCGCGATTGCCGCACGACGACATCGAGCACCAGCGGCGGCTGCCGTTCTTGCTGTCGTCGACGAACAGCCACTGGCACGCGTCGTTCGCGCACCGCTTCACCTTCGCGAGCCGTACGCCGCCGAGCAGGTCGGTCGCCGACCACAGCACGGGGCTCAGCAGCGCGGCGAGCGTCGCGCCGGGCGGCTCCATTCGCCATGCATAGCGGCCGTCCATGCGCGCGAGCGCGACGCGCGGCGACGCTTCCGTGAGAAACGCCCCCACCTGTTTCAGATCGTCGGCCTGCGGCTCGCGTTGCTCCGCCTGCGCAAGGAACAGCCGATACAACGCCTCGCGCAACGCGAGCGCATGCGCGAGCCAGGCCGGCTCGT
This sequence comes from Burkholderia sp. BC1, assembly GCF_052683555.1. Lineage (NCBI taxonomy): Bacteria > Pseudomonadati > Pseudomonadota > Betaproteobacteria > Burkholderiales > Burkholderiaceae > Burkholderia > Burkholderia sp. BC1. The sequence goes on along the minus strand of NZ_JBQYLP010000022.1, from coordinate 94,862 downwards.
CGTCGATCCCTGCGCGGCACGCGTCGGCGACACACGCGGGCACGCCGGCCTGATCGCGACACCACGCGAACAGGTCGTCGATCGTCCGCAAGGTTTCGGTCGGCGGCTCGGTGCCGCGCCAATACAACGTGTTCGCGAAATCGATGCTCAGGGTGTCGGCCGGTGCCGGAATCAGGCAGTCCGGCCGGGTAGGGGCGCGTCGGGCATTCATGTCGGCGATCGTACTAACCGCCATGCCGGTTGACAAGCGCCGAAACGGTTCCTAGCATAACCGGCATGGTGGTTAAAAACGGTTTGCTGCACTGACGTCCCCCTTCCGTCCAAGGAGCCCCAGATGATCGATCACCTTTCCTTCGGCGTTGCGCAGATCGAGCGCAGCCGCACGTTCTACGACAACACGCTCGGCGCGCTCGGCTACAAGCGGCTGCACACGGCCGCCGACTCGCTTGGATACGGCGCCGACGAGCCGTCGCTCTGGCTCACGCGTACGGCGCGCCCGGTCGTCGCGGACCCGGAATCGGGCCTGCACATTTCGTTCAAGGCGGCGTCGCCGGTCGAGGTCGACGCGTTCTATCGCGCCGCGCTCGCGCACGGCGGCCAGGACAACGGCGGCCCCGGCAAGCGCGACCAGTACGGGCCCGGCTATTACGCGGCGTTCGTCGTCGATCCGGACGGTTACCGGATCGAAGCGCATTGCGAACTCGACAACATCGTGTGATGGCCGGCCGGCGGCGCAATGAACGCCTGCCGGCCCGCGTAAACGACGACAGCCCGATACCGGGCGATCCGGTATCGGGCTGTGTGCTTTCGGCTCTTCGCGCGCAGCCCGAGCGGGCCCGCGCCGTCTGCCGCCGGTGCCGCTCAGCGCGCGGCGCGCGTGAGCTGCAATTGCTCGCCGAGCCCTTCGATGCCGAGCCGCACCATCTGGCCGGCCTTCAGATAGACGGGCGCCGGCTTGATGCCCATCCCGACGCCGGGCGGCGTGCCGGTCGTGATCACGTCGCCGGGCTGCAGCGTCATGCAGCTCGACAGATACGCGATCAGCTGCGCGACGGTGAACACCATCGTGCGCGTGTTGCCGTTCTGATAGCGGTGGCCGTCCACTTCGAGCCACAGGTCGAGCGACTGCGGGTCCGGCACCTCGTCGCGCGTGACGAGCCACGGGCCGATCGGGCCGAACGTGTCGAAGCCCTTGCCCTTGTCCCACTGGCCGCCGCGCTCGATCTGCCATTCGCGCTCCGACACGTCGTTGACCACGCAATAACCGGCGACGTAGTCGAGCGCGCGCGCTTCGTCGACGTCCTTGCACGGCGCGCCGATCACGACGCCGAGCTCCACTTCCCAGTCCGTCTTCACCGAGCCCTTCGGAATGTCGATTCCGTCGTTCGGGCCGCAGATCGAGCTCGTCCACTTGCCGAACACGACCGGCTCCTTCGGCACCGGCATCCCCGCTTCCGCCGCGTGATCGGCATAGTTCAGACCAATGCCGATGAACTTGCCGACGCGGCCGACGCACGCGCCGATGCGCGGCTCGCCCGACACCAGCGGCAGCGTGGCGGGATCCAGCGCGCGCAGTCGCGCGAGACCCGCGTCGGACAGGACGTCGCCCGCGAGATCCGGCACATGGGCGGACAGATCGCGGATGCGGCCGTCCGCGTCGAGAATGCCGGGCTTTTCCTGGCCGGGCGGGCCATAGCGAAGCAGTTTCATCGTGCTCAACCTCTGTAGTCGAATGTGTCAGGATACCGGCCGCCACCGCAGCGCGCAGCGGCTCGCCGGATTGATCGTCGATCGTCGATGGCATGCGCGGCACGATGGCCGACCTGCCGGCCGACGCGCGAGGTTCGCGCGGGCGCAGCGATCGCGGCGCCGCACGGCGCGGCGCGCATCGGACGGGCGGCCACCGGTCTGCGCATCGGCGACGACGGCGCGGCAGCCGCGTCGCGACGCGCCTCCACATCGGCCGGCGTCGCGCGCGGCCCGCACCGTCGCTGGCCCGCGACTCTTTGTACCATCGGCCGCGCAGCATGAAATGACGCGCGACGGATACCGACTATTGGCGAAATCGCGCGCGGTGCGGCGCAGCATCGCGCGCGTTGCACGGTGCGACGTCGCTGCGGACATGCTGCCAAGGTGCCGCGCGAGCCGTGTCGGGCCACAAATATCGGCTATTCGCGGCAATCGTGTCATCGGGAACGCCATCTGACCCGTTCTTGGCAGGTAACGATCGGTAAAAAGACGCTGCATTGCACACTGCAGGTTTATTGTCAGACTTACGCGAATTGTTTCATCGCGTTCGTCGGCGCCTGCGGGTCGCGTTGCCGCGTACGTCGCCGCCGATCGTCGGCAACTCTCGAACGACATGTCCACCACAATGCAAACGAACAACGACCTGCTTCCCGGTAGCGACGCACGGGAATCGTTGCGGGCACTCGACCGCTATCGCGCGCCCGCGCTCGACAAGGGGCTCGATATTCTCGAGCTTTTGTCCGAACAAAAGGAAGGCCTCACGCGGACCGAGATCACGAAGGAGCTCGGCCGCAACGCGAGCGAGATCTACCGGATGCTCGAACGCCTCGTCGCGCGGCGCTACGTGATGCGCTCGCCGGGCGGCGATCGCTATACGCTGAGCCTGAAGCTGTTCGCGCTCGCGCATCGCCATCCGCCGATGAACCGGCTGATCGCTGAGGCGCTGCCGCCGATGCAGCGCTTCGCCGATGCGGCCGAGCAATCGTGTCATCTCTCCGTCTACGACCGCGGCAGCCTGCTCGTCATCGCGCAGGTCGACGGGCCGGGCTCGTGGGGCGTGTCGGTGCGGCTCGGCTCGCGCGTCGGGCTCGCCGATACCGCATCGGGCAGCGTGATGCTCGCGTTCCAGAGCGCCGAGCAGCGCGCACACATGCTGGCCGAGCATCGGAAGGTGCAGGGCGAAGCGCCGCTGAACGAAGCGGAGCTCGCGAGTGCGTGCGAGTCGATCCGGCAGGCCGGTTTCCTGCAACAGGACAGCCGGCAGGCATATGGCGTGACCGATCTGAGCGCGCCGCTGCTCGGCCCGTCGGGACAGGCGATCGCCGTGCTGACCTGTCCGTACATGCGCCGGATCGACGCGCATGCGGCGCCGCCGATCGACGAGGTGGTCGAACGGCTGCGCGATACGGCGCGCAATCTGTCGATGTATCGCACGGAGACTTGCTGACGAGGTCTCGCGGCCGACGTGCGGCCAACGTGCGGCCGTGGTGCGACCGTCGTCGGTCCGGCGACGCGGCAAGCGGCTCCGGCGAGCGCGGCCGGCATCTGCCGTGCGCGATGCCGGCCGGTTCGCTACGCGCGTTGCACGGACATCGCGGCACGCACGCGCGTGCCGCTGGGCGCGTGCGCGCTACGCTAGAATAGCGGCCCTCTCAAAAACTACGGCGGCTGCGATCGCGGCCGTCGTGTCCGATGGATGTCATGGCCAAACTTCTGAACGATCAAGAATTCCAGCGTTTCTCCGAACTTCAGCAGAAGCAGGCAAGCTTCACGATCACCCCCGAAGAGGCGGACGAGCTCCGCGACATCGTCGCGCGCGCGCAGAAAAAGCGCGACGACCGCGCCGCCGCGATGCAGGCGATCGAAAGCTACATCGAGCAGTTCGACATCACGCCCGACGAGCTCTTCTCGCCCGAGCAGATCGGCGACGCGGCGCGCACGTACGGGCTGATCACGGCGACGAAGAAAGAGCGCGTGCTGCCGCCGTCGATCACGTTCAACGGCAAGCCGTATCAGTGGACGAAGACGCTGCCGGACGACGTGCGCAGCGCGCTGTTCGACGCGTTCACGTCCGGCGAGTCGGTCAAGCGTTTCATCGCGATGCCGAAGGACGCCGCGCGTTGCGCGCTGACGATCGCGCGACTTGAACGCGAAACGGGCGCCGTCTATGCCGACACGCACCTCGAGGAGCTCGCGATCTCGCGTGCTCAGGTGAACGACGCGGCAGCGAAGCTCGCAGCCTGAGGAACGCGCGGGGCCCGTGCGGCGCGGGCGATGCGCGCGGCGGGCGTGCCGGCTTACGCCGGCACCGCGCCCACCAAAAACGCACCGCGCGACCATGCTCCCGTAAAACCTCACCTCAATGCCAGTGAGCACTCACGTCGCCTCCCGAAAAGGCTCACCTTCGGCTCCTGCAGATCCTCACCGGCAGTTCCCGAACCCTCTCACCATGCGGTCCCGCAAGCGCTCACCGATGCGTCCGGCCGACGCTTACCGCCTGTTTTTACTACGCGTCGGCAGGTCCGTCCCGGAAAACCTCACCGGACGCTCCCGAAAACGCTCACTTTCGGCTCCTGCATAAGCTCACCGACCGCTCCCGTATCGGCTCACCGTTTGGCATGGCAAATGCCTGACGCGACGCTCCTGAAAAAGCTCACCTTTTGGGATCGGTCGAGGTCGCGCGAGCCGGAATGTCGGCGGGAACGTGTATCGCGGGACGACGTCGGCCGCACGGTCGCGCCGCGCCATGCCGATGAGGGGTCGCGAGGCGAATCGACACAGCCGACACTCCCGCCGCAGGTAAATCGACCAGCGCTCGCACGGACCGGCCCGCGCATTCGCCTCGCACCCAGCCCTCGCACTCACTAAGGCTGCAGATTCATCCTGAACCCGACGACACCCGGCTCTTCCGTCGCCGACACCTCGAAACCGCACGATTTCGCCAGCGCGATCATCGGCGCGTTCTCGCGCAGCGCCTCGCCGACCATCCACGCGGTACCGCGCGCTCGCGCGTAGTCGATGATCCGCGTCAGCAGCAGGCGCCCGAGCCCCTTGCCCTTCTGATCGGGCCGCACCGCGATCGCGAATTCGGCCGTCTCGTTGTCCGGATCGCTGACCGCGCGCGCGACGGCGAGCGTGTGCGCCTGCCCGGACGCATCGTTCACGACGGCGATGAACGCCATCTCGCGGTCGTAGTCGATCTGCGTCATCCGCGCGATCTGCGAATGATCGAAGCTGCGTACCGCGCCAAAAAAGCGCATGCGTAGATCTTCGGGCGTCATCGCGCGCAGCAGCTCGCTGTGCGCGGGCTCGTCTTCGGGGCGGATCGGACGGATCGTCACCGTTTCGCCGCGCCAGTCGAGCGTGCGTTCGAGCGCGCGCGGATACGGCATGATCGCAAGCCGGCTCCGTCCGGCCGCGAGCGTCATGCGCGGCGCGATCACGCCGACGCGCCCCGGCGACACGCGCAACGTGAGCGACATCGCGACGACTTCGCGCACGTCGCATACGACCTGCGACAGTGCGATCAGTGCATCGAGCACCGGCTCGATCGGCGCGCGCCGCGCATAAGGCGAACGCGCGATCACGGCACGCGCGAGCACCGTGTTGAGCGGCGGCAGCCCGTAGACGACGAACGGCGCCGATACGCCGTCGGCAGGCGGCACGGCGTAGCGAAACACGGGCCCGAAGTTCGAATCGTCGTACATGTCGACCGTCACGTCGACGATTGCGGCCTCGGTCGGCTCGTCTGCCTCGCCGTGCAGACCGAAGTGGGACAGCCAGTGCAGCGCGGCATCGCCCGTCAACATATGCCGGCCCTCATCGAGCATCCGGCGCGCATCGGCTTGCGCGGTCGCGATGCAGGCGGCGGGATGCGAAGGCGTACCTTCCGGTGTCTGCATCAGCAACTGGCGCCCGAGGTTGTAGTCGACGAGACGCGCATACGCTCGCGCAAGCCGCTGCGGTGTCGAGTGCACGGGAATGCCGCTTGCATGCAGCGCGTCGCGTGTGGCCGCATCGACTGCGCCGAAGAAGCACGCGAGCACGCCGCGATGCGCGTGCTGCCTGTTGTCGATCAGCACGCGCGCCACCGCATCGGCCGGTGCGCTGTGCGACGTCGAATGCACGACGAACAGCGTGCCTGTTTGCGGGAACGGCGCGAGCGCCTTGATCGCTGCGGCGAAATGCTCGGGCCGCGCATCGTCGCCGAGCGTGAGCGGATTGCCGGGCGTGTCGAGATGCGGCAGCGCAGCCGACATCGCGGCCGCGACCTCGGCCGGCCATTCGGCCAATGCGACGCGCACGTCGTCGATCGCATCGACGGCAAGCTTCGCGACTCCGGCGTCGCTCGTCACGAGCGTCGCTGCGCCGCGCGCCGTGACGCGACCGACACCGAGCGTCTCGATTTCGTCGAGCAGATCGTCGAGCGCATCGACGCGGACCATCCCCGCGCGCTGGAACGCCGCCGTGTAGAGCCCGTCGCCGGGATCCGCACGACCGGTGCGCAGCGCGAGCACCGGCTTGTTGCGCGCCGCCGCACGTGCGGCCGACATGAACTTGCGCGCGGCGCGAACCGAGTCGAGCTCGAGCAGGATCGCGCGCGTGCCCGGATCGCTGGCGAGATAGTCGAGCACGTCGCCCGCATCGACGTCGGCTTCGCCGCCGAGCGCGACGACGTGCGAAAAGCCGAGGCCGCGTGCGTTCGCCCAGCCGAGCACCGCGTTCGTCAGTGCATTCGATTGCGATACCCATGCGACGCCGCCGGAACGTACCGTATAAGCGGGCGCGCCGAAATGCGCGTGACGCGCGGGCGACAGCACGCCGAGGCTGCCGGGCCCGACGATGCGAAGCACGAACGGCTTCGCGGCCTTCAGCGCGCGATCGAGTGCCGCGCGATCGGCATCGCTGCGCGCATCGCCGATGATGATCGCCACACGCGTGCCCAGCTCGCCGAGCTTGCGCACGATGCCGGCCCACGTCGCCGGACGCGTACAGATCACCGCGACCGACGGCGGGGCAGGAAGCCGGTCGACGTCGGGTACGACCGCGTGCCCGTCGAGCTCGCGATGCTTGGGATTGACGGGCCACACCGGGCCGTCGAACGCGCCGTCGAGCACGCGCGACCATACCATCGCGCCGATACTGCCCGCACGCGACGATGCACCGACGACCGCAACGGACCTGGGCTGAAACAAGGCATCGAGATGGCGAACAGTCACATCGGCTCCATTGGCTGACGAAACACGGCCCGACCGGCATACGGCTCCGCGCCGCACACCGATCCGCGAATCCCAAGCATAGGCGAACGGCCCGCGGCTGCCTATATGCCGAACGGCCAGCTGTCCGACGGCCGTCAAGCCGCGCATCATGCATCGACCGTCGACACGTCGCGTGCCGCGCACCGCACTGAGCGACGTGCGTGCATCGATCGCAGCGCCGACGCATCGCGGACCATCGATACACGTGCCGCCGTCAAAGGTGAGGCTTTACAGGAGCGAAGGTGAGAATGTTCGGGAACACCATCCAGCGCTGCGCGCAGCCGCGTACGGTGATGAAAATGCGCTTTGTATCCGCACGCGTCGCATGGCGAATAACGTGGCGACAACGTTCGCGATGGCGCGGCCGTTTACCGAAATTCAGCGCGATAGCGGCCCAAATCGCAGCGAAATCGCGAAATGCGATCGGTCCATTGCGTGGCACCGCATCGCAATCGAACGGCGCGATGCTTTTTGCATGCGCGGAAAAACAGAACGGTGCGACGGCCGCAAGGCCGGTCGCACCGTCGGTCGGTACGCGAAAGGTGAGGATTTTCGGGAGTCAGTCGGCGATCAGGAATCGCGTGCGGTTCTTGCCGAGCCACGCGGGCGCGCGCCCGCGGCCACTCCAGGTTTCACCCGTCTTCGGGTTGCGATATTTCGGCGGCAACGTGCGCTTCGGTTTTGCGCTCGGCGCACCGAGCGGACGAAAACCGAGCTCTTCCGGCGTAATGTCGAATTCGTCGATTTTCGCCTTGATCTCGGCTATCGCGTCGGCAATCGCCTTCTCGCGTTCCTTGTCGATTTTTTGCTGAAGCCTTTCGAGTTGCACGGATAGTTGCCGGTAGGTCGCCATATCGATGGGATTCCTTGAGGGTTATTCATGAAAAATAGCCGACACCAAGCAAATAGAAAAGCGCGTTACCCGAAAGTATTTTCAGCCGCCCATTGCGGGATCAATAGCCGCTTTTCTTGCGGCATGCGAAGAGCAGGCTTCGCGTGCCGTTATCCGTCGATTGCTGGAGCACGTCGTACTCGCCGTTGCAGATCGCGCGTGCATTGTCCGTGCAATTGCTCCACGAGTCGCCCGTGCATTGAACCTGCGTAGTCGGGCGTCCGTCCGACGTGAACAGCGGCGCACCGCCGCCGCACCCGCCGAGCGCCGCGACGAGCGCCAACAACCCGGCCCCGCGCAGCAACGCCCGAGGCCCCCGACAGACCGACGCAAGCATGTGTTTCATTGTTCTTTCCGTCAACCCTTTTTTAAATGTCGCGAGTATGCCATGCACGGCCGCCTATTGTTCAATTGGGCGTGCGATCCGGCTGCCCGCGCGTCCGATACGGCAACGTTCGTGCCGGATCGTCGGTGATGCGAATGAAAACCTGTTCGACGTCGGGCAGCGCCTCGAATTCGCGTTGCAGCGCCTGTCGATCGAATCCCGGATTCGCACAGCCTTCGACATAGACGAAGCGCCGCTGCACGGTGATCCACAGGCTCGTGCCGCGCAGCCGTTCGGATCCGGCGAAATGCGCCTTGGCGGCATCCGCGATCGGCGCGTCGTACAGATAGGAGTTCGGCTTCGTGCAACGATGCGCGAGCCAGCAGGTCGTCCCGCGCTCGACGCGGTAGTGCGCGTCGTCCTGCATCTCGGCCTTCGTCATCCACGGGCCGAGCGGCAACGGGCATTCGGCGATGTCCCGCGACAGCGCGACGAACGGATCGTTGTACCAGTTGCGCCGCGCCGTGGGCGCGTCGGTATCGCCCGTCTGCGCGAGCGCGGACGTCGCGAGCATCAACGTCACCCAACCTGCGATGCCGATTCGCTTCATATCGCCTCCTGTCGGCCGATGCGCACGCGCATGCCGGCCGGCCTGTGTTTCGCGATCGTTCCCATACCCGATGCGCACCATGCAGGCGCGCGCACCCGCGCGGTACGCAGCGGCCTATCGACCGATACCGAGCGCTGCGAGCTTCTTGTACAGCGTTGCGCGTCCGATGCCGATCCGCGCGGCGGCCTCCACCACCTTGCCGTCGCACGCGGCCAGCGCGTCGGTGAAGAACTGGCGTTCCCACGCCGCGAGCGCGTCCGCATACGACACGTGCTGCCCGGCATGCGGGTCGCCGGAGCCGGACCTGGAACCGGCGCCCCCGCCGCCCGCCGGCACGGCAGCCGCCGGCACGGCCGGCGCGGCGTCCGCATGCACGCGCGTCGGTCCGAGAAACGGCGCGAGCGCACGTGCATCGATGATCGCGCGATCCGACAGCATCAGCGCACGCTCGAGCGTGTTGCGCAGCTCGCGGACGTTGCCCGGCCACGGATAAGCGCAGAGCATCCGCAACGCGTCGTCGGTCAGCTCGCAGTGCGCGGCGCGCCCGTGCTGCGCAGCGAGCTCCTCGAGCGTCACATAGACGAGCGCCGCAATGTCCGACGCGCGCTCGCGCAGCGGCGGCGCATGAATCGTCAGCACATTGAGCCGGTAATAGAGATCGGCGCGAAAGCGTCCGGCCGCGACGAGCGCCGGCAGATCGGCCGACGTCGCCGCAATGATGCGCACGTCCGCGCGCACGATGCGGTTCGACCCGACCGGTTCGAATTCCTTGTCCTGCAGCACGCGCAGCAGCTTGCCCTGCAGCGGCAACGGCATGTCGCCGATCTCGTCGAGAAACAGCGTGCCGCGATCGGCCAGCTCGAACTTGCCGACGCGGCCCTTGCGATCGGCGCCGGTATACGCGCCGGGCGCCGCGCCGAAGAACTCGGTTTCGAGCAACGTGTCGGGAATCGCCGCGACGTTGACGGTCACGAGCGGCTGCAGCGCACGCGCAGACGCCGCGTGAATCGCATGCGCGAGCAGCTCCTTGCCGGTGCCTGTCTCGCCGAGCAGCAGCACCGGCGAATCGACTTGCGCGGCGCGGCGCGCCTGTCGTTTCGTCTCGAGGCTCGCGGCGCTCGTGCCGACGAAGCTCGCGAACGTGTACTTCGCGCGGCGCGCCTGCGCGAGCGAGCGCTGCGTCGCGATCAGCTGCTGCTGAAGCTGCGCGTAGCGCGAGAAGATCGGCGTGAGCGTCTTCAACTGATCGAACAGCGCGAAGCCGATCGCGCCGACCGTCTCGCCGGCCTCGTTCTTCAGCGGCAGCCGCGTGACGACGAGCGGTTCGCGGCCGGTCTCCATGATGTCGAGCAAGATCGGCTGGCCGCTCGACACGACTTCGCGCAGCAGGCTGTTCGGAATCACGGCCTCGCAGTCGAGGCCGACGGCCTGCTGCGGATCGGCAAAGCCGAAACGCGCCGCGTAGCGCTCGTTCATCCAGACGATCCGCGCATCGCGATCGACGACCACCGTGCCCGCGCTCGAATCCTCGAATGTGCGAAACAGCGACTCGGCGGCGCGCCGCAGCACGTCGCCGTAGTTGGCGGGCAGCCGGGTCCAGTCGTTCATCATCGTGTCGTCGTCTCCGTGTATCTTCGGTCGGATGTCTCCGTATCGGGACGGATTATCTCATTTTGGAGACACGCCGGATTGCCTTGTCGCGGAACACCCCCGCCGAGTCGATACGCGATCGCGATCGCCGATTCGTCTCCATCCGGAGACGTTTCACGTAGAATCGTCAGACATTGGCCGGCGCGGGCCCGCCCGGCCACGCCGGAACCACGTCCGGCGGCGCATTGCGGCCGATGGCACGAAACCTGCACGAACCTGAGCCGGTCCGCGGCGCACCGTCCGACCGAACAACAACCAAAGCAATTAGGAGACTTCCCTTGTCTTTCGTGATCGTCCTCGCCGCGCTGGCGTTCCTGATGTTTGCCGCGTATCGCGGCTACAGCGTGATCCTGTTCGCGCCGATCGCCGCACTCGGCGCGGTCCTGCTCACCGATCCGGCCGCCGTCGCGCCGGTCTTCTCCGGCATCTTCATGGAGAAGATGGTCGGCTTCGTCAAACTGTACTTTCCGGTGTTCATGCTCGGCGCGGTGTTCGGCAAGGTGATCGAACTGTCCGGCTTCTCCGAGTCGATCGTCCATGCGGCGATCCGCTACATCGGCCGCTCGCGCGCCAATGCGGTAATCGTCGCGGTGTGCGCGCTGCTCACGTACGGCGGCGTGTCGCTGTTCGTCGTCGTGTTCGCGGTCTATCCGTTCGCGGCCGAACTCTATCGCCAGAGCAATATTCCGAAGCGGCTGATGCCCGGCGCAATCGCACTCGGCGCGTTCTCGTTCACGATGGACTCGCTGCCCGGCACGCCGCAGATCCAGAACATCATCCCGACCACGTTCTTCAAGACGACCGCATGGGCCGCGCCCGCACTCGGCACGATCGGCTCGCTGTTCATCATCGTCGTCGGTCTCGCGTATCTCGAATGGCGCCGCCGTGCCGCGATGGCGAAGGGCGAAGGCTACGGCACGTCGCTCGTCAACGAGCCGGAGCGCGTCGAAGCGCAGTCGCTGCCGAATCCCGCGCTCGCGATCCTGCCGCTGATCCTGGTCGGCGTGTCGAACTTCGCGTTCACGAAGCTGATCCCGCAGTGGTACGGCACCGCGTCGTACACCGTCGCGCCGGAAGTGCTGCCGGGCGTCCATGCGCCGGTGACGACGTCGATCAAGACCGTCGTCGCGATCTGGTCGGTCGAGGCCGCGCTGCTGCTCGGCATCGTGCTCGTCGTGCTGACCGCGTTCAAGCGCGTCAGCGAACGCTTCGCGGCCGGCTCGAAGGCGGCCGTCGGCGGCGCGCTGCTCGCCGCGATGAACACCGCGTCGGAATACGGCTTCGGCGGCGTGATCGCCGCGCTGCCGGGCTTCCTCGTCGTCGGCGACGCGCTGAAGAGCATCCCGAACCCGCTCGTCAACGCGGCGGTATCGGTCAGCTCGCTCGCGGGCATCACGGGCTCGGCATCGGGCGGTATGAGCATCGCGCTCGCCGCGATGTCGGACGTGTTCATCAAGGGCGCGCAAGCGGCCAACATTCCGATGGACGTGCTGCATCGCGTCGTCGCGATGGCGAGCGGCGGCATGGACACGCTGCCGCACAACGGCGCCGTGATCACGCTGCTCGCCGTCACGGGCCTCACGCACCGCGAGTCGTATCGCGACATCTTTGCGGTCACCGTCATCAAGACGCTCGCGGTGTTCTTCGTGATCGCCGTGTACTACATGACGGGGCTCGTGTAATCCCTTGCGGCGGGCGGCGCTTCGCACGCCGCCCGTGCCTGCCGGCCGCGTCCCCGTAGCCGGTGCGTTCTACCCGCGTTTCACGAAAGGAATGCAGCCATGCCGGACCGGCGCCTCGACGGCGTCCGGTCCCATACCGGCCGGCACCCGGCCGCCGGCGCACTCGGCGCCCATCGCACCGCCCTCATCTCCGCGCCATTCGGTCGCGACCGCGCCGCCGTCATTGTTGTCCGCAGCAAAACACTGCATTGGTCGCCGGCGCATTTTTCATGCGGTCGGCCCGGCCTACACTGGTTTCAACGTCGCCCGACGCATTCGTGACACGAAGCGCGGCCGATTCAAAGGAAACCTGGAGGTCCCGATCATGAAGCGCCTGATTCAAGCGGTTGCCCTTGCCCTGGCCGTCTCCGGCCCGGTCGTCGCCCATGCGCAGTCGAACCAGCCGCTCACGCGTGCGCAGGTCCGTGCCGAAGTGAAGGCACTGAAGCAGGCCGGCTTCCAGTCGAGCGACTGGTTCTATCCGGCCAGCATCCAATCGGCCGAAGCGAAGATCGCGCAGCAGAACGGCGCCGGATACGGCAGCGCGCGCGACGCGTCGTCGGAATCGGGCCGTTGATCCTCGGCACGGCCACGGCGGCCGTCACGTCTTCACGGGCTGAATCAGCTTCGCGCACGCCGCTGCCTGCGGGTCGCCCGCGGGCAGCTTGCCGCATACCTCGTCGAACTGCCTGACGACGGTCCTGACCGACGCATCGTGCGCGCCGCCGCTACGCCAGCGGTTCAATTGCGCGACGACCTTGGTCAGCGCACGCAGGTTCGCGCCGTAGAACGCATCGCGCGTCCTGCCGGCCTGCGCGAGCACGCTCGCAGCAATGCCTTCGATCCGCGCCGAGTCCTCGGGCGCCAGTTGCACCGCGTTCGCGAAATAGGTCGCGCCCCAGCGCAGCTTCGTCGCGGGGCCCGTCGCCGTGTCGTACGCCTTCCGGTACCAGTCGAGCGCCGCCGCCTTGTCGCCGCGCGCCTTCGCGTTTGCGGCCAGCCCCGACATGAAGTAGTACGGCGTCGACGAGCGCGGCAATTCGGCTTTCAACAGCGCGTCCGACTCGTCGAACAGTCCGGCATCGGTCAACGTATCCGCGCCTTCGCTGACGAGCGCCTGCCGCTCGTACGGATTCGCCGCGCCCTGCACCGACGCGGCGATCTGCCGACGCACGGTATCGACGAGCGCCGGCGCATCGAGCGGCGCGCCGCTGCGCGCCTCGCCGCGCGCGAGCAGCACGCGGCCGTGCAATGCCATCAGACGATCGATCGACGACAGCGTCGTATCGGCGGACAGCCGTGCGAGCGCCGCGTCGTATGCGCCGCGCAGCTTCGCGCGCTGCGCGTCGCTGCCGCCGAGATACGCGACGACGCGCGCCGGCGCCGTCACGAGCACGTCGGAATCGGCGCGCGACAGCGCGCGATCGGCCAACACCGTTCGCCATGCGTCGGCGAGCGCCGACTTGTCGAGCGCGCCGGCCTGAGGCGGATCGTCCGATGCGGCGACCACGGCCGCCTTCAGTGCGAAGCGCGCCGCCTCGGCTTTCGCGCCGGCCGCCCGCGCGCGCTGCGACAGCGTCTGTAATGTCTGCGCGACGCGATCGCCGGGCACCGGCAGCGCACCGTCGGTATCCCACGAGTAGTCGGCCAGCAGGCGCCACTCGTCCGCCGTCGGCGATGCACCGTCCTTCAACGCGCTCGCGAGCGTCTGCCGCACCGGATGCGCGGCGGTCATGCCGAGCGACAGCGCCTGCATGTAGCGGTCGAGATCGGCCTCGCCCGGCAGCCGCGTCACCTCGGTGCCGTCGGGGCGGAACAGGATCATCGTCGGATAGCCGTGCACCTTGAAGCGTTCGCCGAGCTTCTGCGCGCTCTCGGTGTCGCCGTCGAGATAGACAGGCACGAACAGCGACGAGCGCGTCTTGAACGCCTGCTGACTGAAGATCGTCGACTTCACCTGGTTGCACGACGGGCACCATACCGCGCCCCAGTACAGCAGCAGCGGCTTGCCGGTGCGCTTCGCGAGCGCGAAGGCGTCGTCGACGTCGCCCTGCTGCCACGCGATGCCGGGCGGCAGATGGGTACGCTGCGACGACGCACTCGCCGCGACGCCTTCCTGCGGCGCGGCGGTGGCAAACGCCGCACCCGATGCGGCGAACAGGCAGGCGGCAGTCAGAGTTCGGATAACGGTTTTCATCGAAGCGGGTTCCGTTGAAAAGACGATGGCGGGAAGACGCGTCGCGCGCCTGTCGCGACGGCCGGCAAATCGCTCGACGATACGATGCAGGCGCCCGCTTGAAAACGAACGAATTCTCGAATGAATATGAGGCACGGGCCGCTCGGCCTCACGGCCGCGGCCTGAGCCGCGCCATGCGATAGACCGAGGCATATGCGCCGTCGCGCAGCGCGTAGTCGGGCGATTCGCCTTCGATGCGGAAACCGTGCTTTTCGTAGAGCGCGACCGCTGCGCGGTTGTCGACGAACACGGTCAGCTCGATACGCGTGACGTTGAGCCAATTCTCGGCGAGGTCGATCGCGGCCGCGAGCAGCCGGCTGCCGATGCCGCGCCCGTGATGCGACGCATCGACCATCATGCCGAGCCCGGCCGCATGACGGCGCCGCGGATTCGGTTCGGTATGCAGGGCAAGATGGCCGACCACCGCGCCATCGACTTCGGCGACGAGGCTCACGCCCTGTTCGCGAATGCGTTCGAGCCGCTGCTGCCATTTCTCGAACGACGGAAACGGATGCTGCAGCGTGTTCTTGCAGACCGCCGGTTGCGCGGAGATTGTTCGGATGGCGTCGACGTCGTGCGCGTCGCTGTGCCGGATCGTGATGTCGGTCATGACGGGGGAGCGTCCGAGGTATCGTTCTTTCAAGGGCATGCGGCGGTGCGCGTACCGCATGCCGTCGAGCATATCCGGTTTCATGCGAATGCAACACGCTTGCCGCTTGTTCTCGCCCGGCATGTCGATGTCACCTGACGAAACCAAACCATCGCCGCCGATTCGGTTGCGCTCGCAACGGCCTGGCGGCCAAGCCATCTCATGCGGGCGGGGCACTTTTTTACCGACCGCGCCATGTGAATCGGTAAATTTCTCACCACCTCCACCCTTCATTCACCCGCACGCCGTTCGTTGCACACACAACGTCATGAGAACGACACGCGATGTCATTTCTCCATCACGTCGACGTCACGTCGGCTCCCTAGACTAGGCGCCGCCCTGCCCGGCATGCGCCGGGCCGGCGCGTGCCGACATCCCGTCCCGCGCATGACGAACGCGCGAACGACGAGGCGGCAACGACGGCCGACACCGCCACGCGACGCAGCGCGTCGTCCGTGAGGCGCGCCCATCGGGCGCGCGGCCGGCGCATCCGCACGCACGCGCATCGCGGACCGTCCCAGGGGGGGACGACGCTTGGGCGCAACCAGACGAAGTCACGAACGCTCCCATCATCAGAGGACTCGAACGCCATGACGTCACGCCGCAAATTTCTCCAGCAGACTGCCACCGCCGGCCTCTCGGCCGCGGCGCTGTCCGCGTTTCCGCCGAGCATCCGCCGCGCGCTCGCGATTCCCGCCTTTCACGAAACGGGCACCATCAACGATGTGAAGCACGTCGTGCTGCTGATGATGGAGAACCGCGCGTTCGACAGCTACTTCGGCACGTTCAAGGGCGTGCGCGGCTACGGCGACCGTTTCGCGGTGCCGTCGCCGAACGGTCGCGACGTGTTCTACCAGACGTACACGAAGACGACGCCCGCGGTTACCGTCACGCCGTATCACCTCGACGCGAGCAAGGGCAACGCGCAGCGCGCCGGCGGCACGCCGCACACGTGGGCCGACGCGCAGGCCGCGTGGGACCACGGACGCATGAACCGCTGGCCCGACGCGAAGACCACGCTGTCGATGGGCTACTACGACGCGGCCGAAGTGCCGTTCCAGCGCGCGCTCGCCGACGCGTTCACGCTGTGCGACCACTATCACTGCGGAATGCATACGGGCACGATCGCGAACCGCCTGTTCTACTGGAGCGGCACCAACGGCCCGTCCGGCATCAGCCCCGTCGACGGCAGCCGCGTGAAGGTCGCCGCGCTGAACAACCAGTTCAACGGCGGCAACGACATCGGCCCGTCGACGCAGGGCTGGACGTGGACGACGTACGCGGACCGGCTGCAGCAGGCGGGCGTGAGCTGGAAGGTGTACCAGAGCCTGATCGACAACTTCGGCTGCAACGAGATGATGGGCTTTCGCCACTGGCGCGCGGCCATCGAGCGGATGCCGGCCGCGCGTCGGCCGGTCTACGTCGCGTCGACCGACATCACGCAGCCGGTGACGGCCGCCGGCCCGTTCTACGATCCGGCCATCGACGATCCGCTGAGCCCGCTCGCAAAGGGCTTCGGCAACACGATGCCGTACGGCTTTCTCGAGTCGTTCAGCGACGACATCCGCAACGACCGGCTGCCGGCCGTGTCGTGGATCATCCCGCCGTCCGCGTACAGCGAGCATCCGGGGCCGTCGAGCCCTGCGCAGGGCGGCTGGTACGTGCAGGCGGTGCTCGATGCGCTGACCGCGAACCCCGAGGTCTGGAGCAAGACGGTGCTGCTGATCAACTACGACGAAAACGACGGCTTCTTCGATCACATGCCGTCGCCGGCCGCGCCGTCGCGCAATGCGGACGGCACGCTCGCGGGCGGCTACACGCTGTCGGGCGCCGACGTCGCCGCCGAGTATCACGACTTCGCACCGGCCACGTCGAGCCAGCCGGCCGCGGACGGACGCCCGTACGGCCCCGGGCCGCGCGTGCCGATGTGGGTCGTGTCGCCGTGGAGCCGCGGCGGCTGGGTGAACTCGCAGGTGTTCGACCATACGTCGACGCTGCGCTTTCTCGAGAAACGCTTCGGCGTCGTCGAGCCGCAGATCAGCGGATACCGGCGCGCAATCTGCGGCGACCTGACGAGCGCCTTCAACTTCCGCTCGCCGAACAACGAGCCGCTGCCGACGCTCGCGGGCCGTTCGACGAAGAGCCAGGTCGACGCGCTGAGTGCCGCGCAGCAGGCCGCTCCGAAGATCGCGCCGCCGGCCACGCCCGCGCCGCCCGCACAGACCATCGGCGTGCGACCGTCGCGCGCGTTGCCGTACGAGCTGCACGCGAGCGCGCAGGCCGACGCACGCAGCGGCATGCTGCGTCTGAAGTTCGCGAATACCGGCGACGCGGCCGCGGTATTCCACGTCTACGACAAGCTCCATCTCGATCGCGTGCCGCGCCGCTACGCGGTCGAGCCCGGCAAGACGCTGCACGGCGACTGGGCGGCAATGGCCGACGACAACGGTCAATACGATCTGTGGGTGCTCGGCCCGAACGGCTATCACCGCCGCTTCACCGGCGACCTCACGCGCATTGCCGCGGCCGGCGCGCCGAATCCGGAGATCCGCGTCGGCTACGCGGGCGCGAGCGGCAACCTGCACCTGCGGCTGAGCAACCACGGCGGCGGCACGGTGCGCTTCACGATCCGCTCGAATCAGGTCTACGGGCCGCTCGCGGGCCACGGCGCGACCGACACGCACGGTCACGGCAACGGCAACGGCACGGGCACGGGCACGGGCACGACGTGGACCGTCACGGTGCGCGGCGGCACGCAATCGGAGCTGCACTGGAAGCTCGACGCGACCGGCTATTGGTATGACTTCATCGTGACCGCCGATCACGACGCGCGCTATGCGCGGCGCATCGCCGGCCGCGTCGAAACGGGCCGGCATTCGGTCAGCGATCCGGCGATGGGCATCGCCGACCGCTTCTGACCGCCGCGGCGACGCGCACGCCTGCGCGTCGCCGGGCCGCCCGTCGGCGCCGCCCGACACCCGCGCGCCACCCGGCGCCGCCACGCGCAAACGCGCGGCGGCGCACGCGAAAACATCTGACGGAAGTGTGGTGTAGCCCTCTTTTCGACCCCTACGAAAATGCTCCGTAATGCCGTCCGTTCGCGTTAAACTGCGTCAACCTGTTTCGCAGTTTTTCAACAACGACACCTTCGCCCCCCACGGCACAACGACACGAGGATAGGTTCGATGCGCACTACCGGCTCATCCGGGGCAATGACCCTGCTCACCGAACACGACCCGGCCGACGGCCGCGAGCTGCGCTCGCTCCGGCTCGAAGCGACCGGCGACGGCAAGAGCGTGCTGTTGATCGAAATCGACGAACGCAAGCCCGGCATTCATCGCGAGGTCCGCTACGAGATCACGCCGGCCGAACTGATCGCGGCGATCCGCTCGCACGGCGCCGAACTGCCGGGCGAACACCACGGCGCCGCTTCGCTCGCGCGCACCCCTTCGTGAGATTCCGACGGTGAGCGGCGCGCAGCGCGCGCGCTCACCGGCATGTCCCTGCCGCCGTCAGGCGCTTTCCGTCATTCCCGCCGCCGTCTTGAAAATGGCCGATAATCGGCCCATCTGCGCACCCTGCCTGCGCATGTTCTTTTCGGCCAGCCGTCATGCTTCGTGATCTCGTCGCCCAGTACGGGCCGCTTCTCGTATTCGCCAACGTGCTCGCGGCGGCGATCGGCCTGCCCGTGCCCGCGATGCCGACGCTCGTGTTGTTCGGCGCGATGGCCGCGATGCATCCGGCGATGATCGGCTCGCAGCTCGCGACGGTGATTGCGCTGTCGGTGCTCGGCGCACTGCTCGGCGATACCGTCTGGTACGTCGCAGGGCGCCGTTACGGCGGCGCGACGCTGAAGACGATCTGCCGGCTGTCGCTGTCGCGCGACACCTGCGTGAAGAAAACCGAGCGCTTCTTCGGCCGCTACGGCGTGCGCGTGCTCGCGGTAGCACGCTTCATTCCCGGACTGTCGCTGGTATCGGTGCCGATGGCGGGCGCGCTGCATACGCGCTATCGCACGTTCGTCGGCTACGACGCGCTCGGCGCCGCGCTCTGGACGATCGCCGGCCTCGTCGCGGGGCTCGTGTTCTATCGGCAGATCGACTGGCTGTTCGCGGGCGCGAGCCGCCTCGGTCATGCGGTGCTGGTCGTGATCGTCGCGCTGCTCGCCGTCTATGCGGCGATTCGCTGGGTGCGCCGCCGCGCGCTGATCCGCCAGCTCGCACATGCGCGGATCGGCGTCGACGAGCTCGATGCGCTGCTGCGCGACGACGCGGCACCGGTGATTCTCGACGTGCGCTCGCCCGAGCATCGCAAGCTCGATCCGTTCACGATCCCCGGCGCGCAGTTCGCCGACGAACGGCAGATCGCCGACATCGTCGCGCGCTATCCGCTCACGCAGAAGTTCGTCGTCTATTGCTCGTGCCCGAACGAGGTGACGGCCGCGCTGATGGCGAAGCGCCTGCTCGACGCGGGCTTCACCGACGCGCTCGCACTGCGCGGCGGCCTCGACGCCTGGCGCGACACCGGTCGCGAACTGGCGTCGCTCGCGACCGATCTGCCGCCGGCCGCGAACGAGCCGGTCGCCGGGCTGCACAAGCCCGCGTAAGCGCGCACCGCGCCGCGCAGCGGCGGCGCGCGCCGGCGCCGTGCGATCAGAACGCGTGCAGCGGCAGGTTCACGACCAGACGGTACTCGCGGTTCGTCGCATCGGAGTAGTGCGTCGAACCGTTGTGCCACATCGCGATGAACGTGACCTTCGTGTCCTTCAGCTTGCCGCTCTGGAACGTGTACGACGGAATGAAGCCGAACTCGTGGTGACGGCCCTGCACCGGCGCGCCGTTGCTCCAGTAGATGCTCGAGTGGCTCGGATCGTTCGCCGCGCCCGCGCTGCCGTCCGCGCCCCAGCCCGTCACGCCCCATACCATCGCCTTGAAGCCCGGCAGCCCCGCTTCCTTGCCGTAGAACGTGTAGCGCAGCTGCAGCGACTTTTCATGCGGCGCGTTGTAGTCGACGTCCATCGAGTTCGCGAGGAAGATGCCGTTCGTTTCGTTCAGATAGTCGAAGAACTGGTCGCCGAGAATCTGCTGATACGCGAGCAGCAGCTCGTGCGGGCCGTGCTGCGCGGCGAGCGACAGGCTGTACGCGTTGTTGTTGATCTTGCCCTGCAGCGCGTCGCCGGTGTCGTGCGTCGAATAGACGTTGCCGAAGCCCGTCCATTTGATCGTCTGCGGGCTGCCGATGCTGTGCTTCACCGACGCGTAGTACTGGTGCCACACGTCGTCGGCCTGGTTCGCGTACAGCGCGACTTCGCCGTTCGGCGAGTAGTCCCACGTGCCGCCCACATACGTGATCCGGTTCACGCGCGTACCGCCGTACTGCGTCGTCAGGTTCGTGAGCGTCGAGTGGCCGCGCGCGTCGGTCTTCGTGAAGCTGCCCGCTTCGAGCATCACGTTCTTGAATTCGTTGCTGACGATCGTCGCGCCGAGGAACGTCGGCGGCAGCGCGCGGTTGTCGTGCTGCTCCATGAACGGGTTGTCGACGGCCTGCAGACCGTACTTGATCACCGTGTTCGAAATGCGCGCCTTCACGTCGTAGATGCCCGGATAGGCCCACGCGAGCTGGTTCGAGCCGCCGCCGCCCTTCGCGATGTGCGCCATGCTACCCGCGCCCGCGCCGCCGTCGAGCTTCAGCGCCGCATACAGCGATGCGTCGAAGCCGATACCGATCAGGCCGGTCGTATAGCCGGACTCGAAGTTCGCCATCACGCCCTGGATCCATGCGTGACGGTGCGGTCCGCCCTTGTTGTCGAGCACGTCCGCGTAATTGCGGAACAGGAAGTCGAGATGGCTGTCGGCGATGAAGCCTTTCGACTTCGATTGCGCGGACGGTTGCTCGTCGGACGGCGTGACGGCCTGGCTGGCCTCCGCGTTGACAACGGCGTTCGGCGTCGTCGCCTGTGCGACGCTCGCACTCGCGCCGGCGGCCGGCGCGGCCGGCGCGGCCTGCGCGACCGTCAGCGGCGCGGGCGCCGCGTCGTCGGCGCGCGCGATGCCCGTCAGCGAGACACCGGCGAGCGCCGGCAGTCCCCATGCAAGCAGCATCTTCGATGCCGTCCCGATCGTCTTCTGCTTTTTCATCGTGGTTCTCTTCTTGTGTTGATGTCGTCCCGCCGGTCGCGATCCGCGCCCGGCCCCCACCCGGCGCGACCGGCTACGGACGCGCCTGTACCCGCGACGCGAAGATCGTTCGCGCCGCACTTACCCCTGTCGACCTGCCTGCTTATCGTCGTTCGACGTTCATGCCGCACCCGCCCGGATGCAGGCGACGCGCGCCGCCGAGCCGTGCCGCACCTCCGGCAGCGGCACGTCCTGCGCGCACGCGTCGATCGCCACCGGGCAGCGCGTGCGGAACGCGCAGCCCGACGGCGGGTTCAGCGGCGACGGCATCTCGCCCGCCAGCAGCATCGGCCGGCGCGCGCGCTCGCGTGCCGGGTCCGGCGTCGGCGCCGCCTCGAGCAGCGCGCGCGTGTACGGGTGCTGCGGCACGCGGTAGACGTCGTCGCGCGTGCCGAACTCCATCACGCGGCCGAGATACATCACGAGCACGCGCCGGCTGATCGCCTTCACGACCGCGAGGTCGTGCGCGACGAACAGATAGGACAGCGACAGATCGCGCTGCAGGTCGCGCAGCAGGTTCACGATCTGCGCCTGGATCGACACGTCGAGCGCCGACACCGGTTCGTCGCAGATCACGAGCTTCGGCTCGCCGATCAGCGCACGCGCGATCCCGACGCGCTGGCACTGGCCGCCGGAAAATTCATGCGGATAGCGCAGCAGGTGATGCGCGTTCAGCCCGACGCGCTCGAGCATCGCGATCACGCGGCGGCGCACTTCGGTACGGCCGAGGCCCGGCTGATGCGTGACGAGCGGCTCGGCGACGACCTGCTCGATCGTCATGCGCGGATCGAGCGACGCGAGCGGATCCTGGAAGATCATCTGCACTTCGCGCCGCATCGCGGTGCCGCGCAGCTGCGCCGGCGCGACGGCCTCGCCGCGCCAGCTCACGGTGCCGGCCGTCATCGGCACGAGGCCGATCAGCGCACGCGCGAGCGTCGACTTCCCGCAGCCCGATTCGCCGACGAGGCCCACCGTCTCGCCGCGCTTCACGTCGAACGAGACGCCGTCGACGGCACGCAGCGTGCCCTTCGGCGACCACGGATAGCCGCCGAGCGGCACGCGGAAATGCACCTTCAGCCCGTCGACGGCGAGCAGCGTGTCGCCGCTCGCGCCGGCCTCGCGGCGTTCGTTGACGCTCATCGCAGTCCTCCCGTCAGATCGGCCAGCGGCCGATGGCAGGCGCGCACCGCACCGGCGGCGCCGTAGGTTTCGAGCGCGGGGCGCAGCGTGCCGCAGCGATCCTCCGCATACGAGCAGCGTTTCGCGAATGCGCAGCCGGCCGGCGCGGTGCCGGGCATCGGCGGATTGCCGGGAATCGCGACGAGCGGCGCGTCGTCGGCGTCGGTCAGCCGCGGCAGCGCGTTCAGCAGCCCGATCGTGTACGGATGCGACGGCGCCGCGAAGATCGATTCGGCCGGCGCGTATTCGACGGTGCGGCCCGCATACATGACCATCACGTCGTCCGCGAGGCCGGCGACCACGCCCATGTCGTGCGTGATCAGCACGATCGCGGTGCCGCGCTCGCGATTGAGCTCGCGCAGCAGATCGATGATCTGCGCCTGCACGGTCACGTCGAGCGCCGTGGTCGGCTCGTCGGCGATCAGGATTTCGGGTTCGGACAGCAGCGCCATCGCGATCATCACGCGCTGCCGCATGCCGCCCGAGAACTCGTGCGGATACATGCGGATGCGCCGCGCGGCGTCGGGAATGCGCACCGACTCGAGCGCCTCGATCGCGCGCTTGGTCGCGGCCTTGCGCGACAGCCCGCGATGCAGCTGCAGCGTCTCGGTCATCTGCCGCTCGATCGTCAGGAACGGATTGAGCGACGTCATCGGATCCTGGAAGATCATCGCGATCCGGTCGCCGCGCACGCCATTCAGCGCGCGCGTGTCCATCGCGAGCAGATCCTCGCCGCGATAGCGCGCGGTGCCGCTCGTCGTGCCGTTCGCGGCGAGCAGCCCGAGCAGTGCCATCACGGTCTGGCTCTTGCCGGAGCCCGATTCGCCGACGATGCCGAGCGTCTTGCCGGCTTCGAGCGAGAACGACACGCCGCTGACGGCGTCGATCGGCGGCGCATCCTTGCGCGTGAAGCGCACGCCGAGGTTGTCGACTTCAAGTAGTGCAGCCATCTTCAGCGATCCTTCGGGTCGAGCGCATCCCGCAGGCCGTCGCCGACGAAATTCACGCAATAGAGCGTCACGCAGAGCATGACGGCCGGGCACAGCAGCAGCCACGGCATCGATTCGAGTTTCTGCGCGCCGTCCTGGATCAGCACGCCCCAGCTCGTCATCGGCTCCTGCACGCCGAGCCCGAGAAACGACAGCACCGATTCGGTCAGCACGATGTTCGGCACCGAGACGGTCGCATACACGACGACGACGCCGAGCAGGTTCGGCACGATATGGCGGCGCACGATCGACACCGGCGACACGCCGATCGCGCGCGCCGCGTCGACGAACTCGCGGTTGCGCAGCGACAGCGTCTGGCCGCGCACGACGCGCGCCATGTCGATCCACGAGAACGCGCTGATCGTCAGCACGACGAGCAGGAACGAACGGCCGAACAGCGTCATCATCAGGATCGCGATCAGCAGATACGGGATCGCGTACATCATGTCGACGATGCGCATCATCACCGCGTCGACGCGGCCGCCCGCGAAGCCCGCCGTCGCGCCCCACGCGACGCCGAACAGGCCCGACACGAGCGTGCCGAGCAGCCCGACCTCGATCGACACGCGCCCGCCGATCAGCGTGCGTACGAGCAAGTCGCGGCCGAGCTCGTCGGTGCCGAACCAGTGCTGGTTCGCGAGCGTCGGCGGCAGGCTGATTGCGCCCCAGTCGCTTGCGGCCGGATCGGCCGCGAGCAGCCACGGGCCGACGAAGCAGGCGATCACGATCAGCGCGAGCAGCACGAGGCTGAACACGGCCGCGCGGTTGTGCAGGAAGCGCGCGAACGCGAGCGCCAGCGGCGAGCGCGAACGCGGCGGCGTATCGGTCTGCGCGGGCAGACCGACGGCTGGCGTAGTGGGAGTCATCGCAGGGCCTCGCTCAGTAACGAATGCGCGGATCGAGCCATGCGTAGGCGAGGTCGACCAGCAGGTTGAACAGCACTGCGCAGACGGTCGTCAGCACGACGAGGCCGAGCACCAGCGTGTAGTCGCGATTGATCGCGCCGTTCACGACGAGCTGCCCGAGCCCCGGCAGCGCGAACACCGATTCGGTGACGACGGCCGCCGTGATCGACGTGATGCAGACCGTGCCGAACAGCGACACGACCGGCATCAGCGCGGGCTTCAGCGCGTGGCGCAGCACGATCGTCGAGCCTGGCAGCCCCTTCGCGCGCGCGGTGCGGATGTAGTTGCTCGACAGCGTCTCGATCATCGAGCCGCGCATCACGCGCGCGAGCAGCGACACGTTGATGAAGGTCAGCAGCACGATCGGCAGCAAGCGATACTGCCAGCCGCCGTCGCCCCAGCCGCCGGCCGGCAGCCAGCCGTTGCCGGCCGAGGTCTTCAGCAGGATCGCGAAGATCCACACGAGCACGGGGCCGAGCACGAACGGCGGCACGACGTTGCCGAAGTTGCCGATCAGCATCACGAAGCGGTCGATCACGCTGTCGCGGCGCACGGCCGCGACGGTGCCGAGCAGCACGCCGAGCACGATCGACAGCGGAATCGACAGGCCGCCCACGCCGAGGCTCACGGGCAGCGCCTTCCTCACGAGATCGTTCACGGACCAGTCGACGTAGCGGAACGACGGCCCGAGATCGCCGCGCAGCAGCGAGCCGAGATACAGCAGGTACTGCTTCCACAGCGGTTCGTCGAGGTGGTACTTCGCGTTCAGGTTCGCGAGCGTCGCGGCGGACAGCTGCTTCTCCGTATCGAACGGGCCGCCGGGCGTGAAGTGCAGCAGCAGGTAGCAGACGGTGACGACCGCGAGGATCGTCGGCACCGCCCACAACGTGCGCCTCAGGGCATAGGCCAGCATGATCGCTCCGCTCAGTGCTTGATCAGATACATGTCCTGCGACGCGCGCATGTCGATCACGTTCTTCAGCGAATAGCCGCCCACATACGGCTTCACGAGACGATCGGCCGAATACTGGAACAGCGGCACCATCGGCGTGTCGTTCATCGCGGTGTCGTGCGCCTGCGTGAGCAGCGCGGCGCGGGCCTTGTCGTCGAGCTTCTGGTTGCCCTCGTCGACGAGCGTGTCGACCTGCTTGTTGCAGTAGCCAACGGTGTTCTGCGAGCTGCCGCAGCGGATCAGATCGAAGAACGTCATCGCGTCGTTGTAGTCGGCGAACCAGCCGTCGCGCGCGATCTGCACCTTGCCGTCATGCCGCTCCTTCATCAGCACCTTGAACTCGACGTTCTCGAGCTTCGTGTTGATGCCGAGCTTCGTGCGCCATTCCGATGCGGCAAACAGCGCGACCTTCTTGTGCAGATCGTTGGTGTTGTACGTGAGCGTGAACGACAGCGGCTTCGCGTCCGAATAGCCGGCCTGCTTCAGCAGGTTCTTCGCGGTTTCGACGCGCTTGGCCATCGGCCAGGACGCCCATTCCGGCGTGAACGGCTGCACGCCCTTCGTGCCGTTCGGCATCAGGCCGTACATCGGCTTCTCGCCGGCCTGCGTGAGCTTCGACGTCAGCACGTCGCGATCGATGACCATCGACAGCGCCTGGCGCACGCGCTTGTCCTTCAGCGCCGGATCGCTGTTGTTCAGGTAGTAGTAGTACGTCGCGAGCTGCAGGCCCGGGCGCAGCTCGGCGCCGAACTGCTTGCTGACCTGCTGGAAAATGCCCGACGGAATCGAGTAGCTGTAGTCGATCTGCCCGGCCTGATACATGCGCATCGCGGTCTCGTCGCTTTCGACGGGCAGATACGTGACCTTGTTGATCACGACCTTCGGCGCGTTCCAGTACTTCGCATCCTTCGTCATCACGATGCGGTTGTTCGGCTGCCAGTCGACGAGCTGGTACGCGCCGTTGCTGACGATGTTGCCGGGACGCGTCCACGCGTCGCCGAACTTCGCGACGACGTCCTTGTTCACCGGCGCGAGCGGCGCCATCGCGGTCAGCTCGGGGAAGAACGCGACCGGCACGTCGGTCGTCACCTCGAGCGTGTACGGATCGACCGCGCGCACGCCGAGCGTCGACGGCGCGGCCTTGCCCGCGATGATGTCCTTCGAGTTCTTCACGAACTCGACGAGGATCGTGTACTTCGAACCCGTCTTCGGATCGGCGAGGCGCTGCCACGAATAGACGAAATCGGCGGCCGTCACGGGCTGCCCGTTGCTCCACTTCGCGTCGTGACGCAGCTTGAAGATCCACGTCTGCGGCGTCTTGCGTTCCCACGACAGCGCGACGCCCGGCACGACCTGCCCGGCCGCGTCGATGCGCGCGAGCCCTTCGAACAGGTCGAGGCCGATGGTGTTGCCGGTCCACGATTCGATGTGGGCGGGATCGAGCGACTCGACTTCGGCGGGCACTTGTCGCGTCAGATCCTGCTGCGCGGCAAGCGTGACGTTCGACGGGACGGTTACGGCACGGGCGGCGGGCGTCGTCAGGACGAGCGCGGCCAGCACGGCCGACATGGCATGCAAGGATTTCATCGTGGCAGTCTTGAGAAGGTTGTTCGGTGAGCGTCGCGCGGCGCAGGCCGCGGATTACGCGTAAGACGCTGTCGGGGGCAGCGATTGAGGAGGCCCGTGGTTCTCGTATTGCATGTTAGTATCCCTTACGTTTCTTTCGACAGGCATCCCGTCCGAGAAACGAAGGAATACCTGTGCGTTAGAACAGCCTCGGCGTACCGACCCAGACCACCACCGATTCGATCTTCGCGGTGTTGGCCCAGCTGTGCGGAACCGTCGACTGGTAGTGCGAACTATCGCCGGCCTGCAGGACGAACGTCTTGCCTTCCAGCGTCAGCGACACTTCTCCTTCCACCACATACAGGAACTCCTCTCCTGCATGTGTCGTCACCTCGGACCGCTTCTGCCCCGGCGGCATCCGCACGAGGATCGCCTCGAGCTGGCGGCCTTCCGAGAGGTTCGTCAGCCTCGCGAACAGGTTCGCCGAATCGGCGAACCCGAAAAAGCGCAGCTGCTCGCCTCGACACACCGAACGCTCCTCGCTCGGCGTATCGACGAAATACTGCACGGTCACGCCGAGCGCCTGAGCGATGCCGGCCAACGACGTCAGCGACGGCGACGCGAGCCCGCGCTCGACTTGCGACAGAAACGGCTTCGAAATGCCCGCGGCTGTCGCCGTTTCGTCGAGCGTGCGCTTCAATCGTTGGCGCAACGCGCGAATCTTGCTGCCCAGTGCGGCGGCAGCGACGGCAGACCGCGAGTTTTCAGTGGGGGGAACCATAGCAGGCCGAAAAGTGGTCGTCAAAAAATGTTTGATGGAAAGTAACTAAGTTTCGTTAATATCGCTTAGTCTTCAGGTTCGCACATGCCTTCGGCGTTGAGCCCGGTGCACTAAACAGGGCCCGAAGCGCGCGAAAAGACCCGCTATCTTGCCAGACTCGCCGCCTTCACAGGCAAGCTGCAAGCGGCTCTCCGGGATTTTGCGGAGCGCCGGACGCGAAGTTTACAAACAAATGATGAGACGAATGTTCCTGAAAGCTGCTGCCATCTCGGGGATTTCCCTATGTGGCGCGGACCTGACGCACCGGACCGGCAAACGTTACCATTCGCGCGCCGGTCGGGGCCTTGCGCCGCCGACACCGGCGGAGTCCGACCCCGGCCCGGGCTAACCGCCCGACTGCTGCCATTGCCTGCGTAGCGGCCTACCCGGCCCACGCGCCCAGGCGCCAGTTCTACCCTCAGGCGACGCGCGATCCGCGCCGTCCGTTTCAACCGAGATTGATGATGCACGCACCTGTTTCACAAACCCGATCGTTTACGACGGTCTTCCTCATCGAAATGTGGGAGCGCTTCGGCTACTACGGCATGGCCGCGCTCCTGGTCCTCTTCATGGTCGACAGGCTCGGTTTCACCGACAGCCATGCGAACCTCACGTGGGGTGCGTTCACCGCACTCGTCTACGCCTCGCCGTCGATCGGCGGCTGGATCGGCGACAAGGTGCTCGGCGCGCGCCGCACGATGATCCTCGGCGCGGCCGTGCTGTGCGCCGGCTACCTGATGCTGTCGGTGCCGAACGACGCGCTCGCCTATATGTATGCGTCGCTCGGCGTGATCGTCGTCGGCAACGGGCTGTTCAAGGCCAACGCGGCGAACCTCGTGCGCCGCATCTACGAAGGCGACGACGCGCGCATCGACAGCGCGTTCACGATCTACTACATGGCGGTCAACATCGGCTCGACGGTGTCGATGCTCGCGACGCCGTGGATCAAGGATCACTGGGGCTGGCACACCGCGTTCGCGGTCTGCTGCGGCGGCATGCTGCTCGCGATCCTGAACTTCATGCTGATGCATCGCACGCTCGCGCACATCGGCTCGCAGCCCGACGACGAGCCGATCCGCTGGAAGCGCCTCGGCGCGGTCGCGGCAGGCGGCGTCGCGCTCGCGCTCGTCACGCTGTACGTGCTGCAGCACAAGCAACTGGCAGTGGCAAGCGTGTGGACGGCCGCGGTCGCGATCCTCGCGATCTTCGCGTACATGATCGCGAAGTCGGAACGCTCGGAGCGCGCCGGCCTGATCGCCGCGCTCGTGCTGATCGCGCAGGTGATCCTGTTCTTCATCTTCTACGTGCAGATGTCGACGTCGCTGACGCTGTTCGCGCTGCGCAACGTCGATCCGCGCTTCATCCTGTTCGGCACGACGCTGTTTACGTGGAGCGCCGCGCAGTTCCAGGCGCTGAATCCGATCTGGATCATGCTGCTGAGCCCGGTGCTCGTGTGGATCTACAACGCGTTCTCGAAGGGCGGCCGCGATCTGCCGGTCGCCGCGAAGTACGCGCTCGGCTTTGGCGCTGTCGCCGCCGGCTATCTCGTGTTCACGATCAGCGGCCGCTATGCGGTCGACGGTCGCGTGTCGTCGTGGTTCATGGTGTGGGGCTACGGCCTCTACTCGCTCGGCGAACTGCTCGTGAGCGGCCTCGGCCTCGCGATGATCGCGCGCTACGTGCCGGCGCGGATGAGCGGCTTCATGATGGGTGCGTACTTCGTCGCGACCGGCGTGTCGCAGTATCTCGGCAGCGTCGTCGCGAACTTCGCGCAGATGCCGTCGCACGAGCTGCCGGCCGTCGATTCGCTGCCGCTCTATCTGTCGCTGTTCGAGAAGCTCGGCTGGCTCGCCGCGATCGGCATGGTGCTCGCGCTGCTGCTGCTGCCGATGATGAACCGCCTGTCGCGCCAGCATCAGCGCTGCGCGGAAGAGCGCCGCGACGAAGCGCTGCAGGCGCAGAACGTCGCCGCCGTTCAGTAAGTCCGGCGGCCGGCGTGCTGCGCGCACGCCACAGGCCGCCACATTCCCCTGCCGGCAGCGCAATCGCGTCCTACACTGATTGCAAGCGGCGCATCCCCCCAGATGCGCGCCGGCGGGAGAAGGCCCATGAAAAGCAAGACGACGCGGCTGCTGAGAATGCTGTCCGACATCCGGCGTGCGCAGCGCTGCACCGCACTGCGCGCCGCGCGCGCGGCAGCCGAAGCCGACGCGGTGCTCGCGCAGCAGGACGACCGGGCGACGCCCGGCGACAACGACGAGACCGAATCCGACGATCCGACCGTCGATCCGCGCACGCGCATCGTCCAGCGTCACTGAGACGCGATGCGCGCACGCCGGCGCCAGCGCCGGCTCCCCCTTTTCGCCTCCATCCGCACCTGCGCGCGCGCCGCATCACGCGGCGGCCGTGCGCCACCGCGAAATCCACGCGCCCGAACCGGCCACCGCCATCATCAGCCCGAGCGCACACGCGTCGGCCGCGAGGCCCACGCCGATGTGCCGCAGCTCGGCGCTTCCCGCGACCGGGTGCAGCAGCGAGTCGATGACGAGCGAGATCGCCGCGCCCGCGGCGAAGCAGATCAGCCCGCGCTGCCCGACCGCGACGACGGGCCGTACGGCCTGCGCGACGCGCGCGATCCAGCCGTAGCGCACCCAGTCCGCCATCAGCCACGCCACGGCCGCGAAGCTGACGACGCGCGGCAGCGCGAGATCGCGCTTGAGCACGCCTTCGGGCACCGGCAGGCCGGAGAACAGTTTGTAGCTCGCGCAGCCGAGCACGACCGCGCAGGCGAGGCCGGTCGCCGCGGCGCCCCAGCGGCCGAGCGCGACGCGCCGGTAGAACGGCTGGCAGCGCGCGAGCACGCCCGCGACGAACATCAGCTGCCACGCAAACGGATTGAAGCTCCAGCGGAATCCGTCGGTATCGAGCAGTTCGGGGCCGAGCCAGCCGGCCGCGAGCCACGACGCGACGCTCAGCACGACGAGCGGCCACGGATGGCGGCGCGCGAACGGCACGAGCACCGGCGACGCGAGCGCGAACAGCACGTACATCGGCAGCACCGACGCGAGATACGGCTGGCGCTGGAACGTCAGCAGCTCGGCGAGGCCCGTGAGCGGCGACGCGAGCATCACGCTGACGTCGTCGAGCGCGAGGTTCGGCGCGTCGATCCCGTAATGGTCGAGCACTGCCGACACGACCAGCATCAGCGTCGACGTCGCGAGAAACGCGCGGTAGATCTGCATCGCGCGCCGCACGAAGCGCCGCTGCGCCGCACGCGCGCCCTGCCGTTCGGCGATCGCGCCGTACGCGCTCGCGGTCGCGAAGCCGCCGAGGAACACGAACACCTCGGCCGCATCGCACAGCGCGAACGCATGCAGCGTCACGCGCGACAGCACGCTCGCGCCGATGTGGTCGACGACGATCATCAGCAGCACGATCCCGCGGAAGAAGTCGACTTCGATGAGACGGCCGCTGCGCGGCCACGACGCGGTAGCGGAAGGCGGCGCGTTCATCGACATGAGCGCACCTGCACGGAATGGGCACGCGCGGTGCCGGACGAAACGGAAGGCGAAACAGGAAGCCGAGCGCGGCCGGCGGCGATACGCGTATGCCCGTATCGCGCCGACCCGGCAAGGCGGGCACGGAGACGACCGTTCATTGGAGCACTGCATACGAAGAAAGACGGTTAGCTCAGTCTAATAGCCGTCCCGGACCTGCCCTAAGTAACAAAGTGCAACCGAATCTTGGGTTGCATTACAGGGGCGATATCGATTGCATGAAGCTGGCAACGCGGCCAGTTTGGCGTCAGCGCGTCGACGGGCGACGGTCAGATTCGCGCGTGAGGTGTGTCGAGCGAGATGCGTTCGAGGCGACGCGCGTCGGCGCGACGTGCGCCCAGGTGCGCTCAGGCGCGTTCAGGTGCGCGCCGGCAAGCGCCGCATCAGCATCGCGCTGTGCCACGCGGTCAACGCGACCGCGACCCAGATCGGCCCGTACGTCGCGAGCTTCGCGACCGTCAGCGTCTCGCCGAGCAACAACAGCGATACGGCGACGAGCAGCACGGGCTCGACATAGCCGAGGATGCCGAACAGCGCCATCGGCAGCATCCGGCTCGCCTTCAGATAGCTCGCGAGCGCAAGCGTGCTGAGCACGCCGAGCCCCGGCAGCAGCGTCGACCACAGCAGCGGATGCGGCGCGACCGGCGTGCCGCTCGTCGCGACCATCGCGACCGCGATCGGACACAGCAGCACGATCTCGACCGCGAACGCGGCCAGCGAATCGGCGTTGATTCGCCGGCGCAGCACGAAATACGGCGGATAGCCGAGCGCGACGACGAGCGTCGGCCACGCGAACGCGCGCGTCGCCCAGACTTCGTGCGCGACGCCGAGCGCCGCGCAGGCGACGGCCGCCCACTGCAGCGGATCGAGCCGTTCGTGATAGTAGAAGCGGCCGACGAGCACCATCGTCAGCGGCAGCAGGAAATAGCCGAGCGACACTTCGAGCATGCGCCCGTGCAGCGGCGCCCACAGGAACAGCCACAGCTGCAGGCCGAGCAGCGCGGCCGTCATGGGCAGCGCGACGAGCAGCCGCCAGTCGCGCACGCTGCGTGAGAGCAGTGCCGCGAGCGCCGGCCAGCGGCCGCGCAGCGCGATCAGCGCGAGCGCGCCCGGCGCGGTCCAGAGCACGCGCCACGCGAAAATGTCGAGGCCCGTGAGCGGCGTCAGCCATTTCGCATACGCGGACATCAGCGCGAACAGCGTCGACGCCGCCACCGACAACATCACGCCGCGCCCGGCCTCCGGATACCCCGTCACGTGCGCTTACTGCTGCTGAAAGCGCTCGAAGCGCTTGTCGGTCTGCCGTTCCTCGAACGTCACTTCGGTCACGCGCGCGGCCGGCGGCCCGTGCCGCAGCCACGCCAGCATCCGGTCGATCTGGGCGCCGGGGCCCTGGATCATCGCCTCGACGCTGCCGTCCTCGAGGTTGCTGACCCAGCCGCGCAGCTTCAGCGCGTGCGCCTCGCGCACCGTCGCGTGACGGAAGCCGACGCCCTGCACGACGCCGCGCACGCGCACGTAGTAGGTCTCGATCCGTTCGTCCAGCTCATCGCGGTTCATCGCGTCGCCCCTCCAGTTGCATCCAAGCCCGGCATTGTAGTCGCGTCGGCCCGTTCTCACACGGGGTCGGCCGGCCGCCGCGCGCGCCGAACACGTACAATCTCGCCGACGCTCAACCGCCGCGCCGTTCGCGCGCGGCCAAGAAGGAATGGCATGACTGATACCTCCCGCGATCTCGTTCTCGTCACCGGCGCGTCCGGTTTCGTCGGCTCGGCCGTCGCGCGCATCGCGCAGCAGAAGGGCTATGCGGTGCGCGTGCTCGTGCGCCCGACGAGCCCGCGCACGAACGTCGCCGATCTCGACGCCGAGATCGTCACCGGCGACATGCGCGACGAGACGTCGATGCGCGCCGCGCTGCGCGGCGTGCGCTACCTGCTGCACGTCGCGGCCGACTACCGGCTGTGGGCGCCGGATCCGCACGAGATCGAACGCGCGAACCTCGAAGGCGCCGTCGCGACGATGCGCGCCGCGCGCGCCGAAGGCGTCGAGCGGATCGTCTATACGAGCAGCGTCGCGACGCTGAAGGTCACGAGCGCCGGCGATCCGGCCGACGAGAACCGGCCGCTCACGCCCGAGCAGGCGATCGGCGTGTACAAGCGCAGCAAGGTGCTCGCCGAGCGTGCGGTCGAGCGGATGATCGCCGACGAAGGGCTGCCCGCGGTGATCGTCAACCCGTCGACGCCGATCGGCCCGCGCGACGTGAAGCCGACGCCGACCGGCCGCATCATCGTCGAAGCCGCGCTCGGCAAGATTCCGGCGTTCGTCGATACGGGGCTGAACCTCGTGCACGTCGACGACGTCGCGCACGGCCACTTCCTCGCGCTCGAGCGCGGCCGGATCGGCGAGCGCTACATCCTGGGCGGCGAGAATCTGCCGCTGCAGCAGATGCTCGCCGACATCGCGCAGATGACGGGCCGCAAGGCGCCGACGATCGCGCTGCCGCGCTGGCCGCTGTACCCGCTCGCGGTCGGCGCCGAGGCGGTCGCGAAGTTCACGAAGAAGGAGCCGTTCGTCACGGTCGACGGGCTGCGGATGTCGAAGAACAAGATGTACTTCACGTCCGCGAAGGCCGAACGCGAACTCGGCTACCGCGCGCGGCCGTACCGCGACGGGCTGCGCGACGCGCTCGACTGGTTCCGCGGCGCGGGCTACCTGAAGTAGCACAAAGCGGCGCGCAGCGCGCCGGATTGCGGACTTTGTTACACGTGATGCGCGGACCGCGCGCGGCTCAGCGGGTAAAATCGCGGGTCCTACGTAGAGAAAGCACGCATGAACCTGAACGACCAGATCGATGCACTCAACACCGGCGTCGATCAGCTCCTCCACGATCACCACGCTGCGCAACAGGCGGCCCGCAGCGCGGAAGCCTTCGCGCGCGCCGCCGCGGCCGAGGCCCAGGCGGCAGCGCAGCGTCACGCGGCGGCCGAAGCCGAAGCGCAGGCCGCCGCACAGCGCCATCTCGATGCGGCAGCCGAAGCGGAAGCCGCGCAGCAACGCCACGCCGAAGCGACCGCCGCAGCCGAAGCCGCTGCACGGCGCCACACCGATGCCGCCGCGCAGGCCGAAGCCGCCGTGCAGCGTCACGCAGAAGCGACCGCGCTGACCGAAGCGCTCGCGCAACGTCACGCCGATGCCGAAGCCGCATCGCAGCGCCATGCGGCCGCGATCGCCGAAGCGGAAGCCGCCGCACAACGTCATCATGCGGCCGCGGCCGAAGCGGAGGCTGCCGCCCAGCGTCACGCAGCGGCGACCGCCGAAGCGGAAGCCGCCGCGAAGCGTCACGCGGAAGCGACGGCCGAAGCCGAGGCGGCCACCGCCGAGGCCGAAGCGCTCGCGCAACGTCACGCGCAGGCGATCGCCGAAGCCGAAGCGGCCGCGCAGCGCCACGCCGAGGCCACGGCCGAGGCCGAGGCGCTCGCGAAACGTCATGCGGAAGCGATCGCGGAGGCCGAAGCGGCCGCGCGCCGCCATGCGGACGCGACGGCGGAAGCGCAGACCGTCGCGCAGCGCCATACCGAAGCGATCGCGAACGCGGAAGCCGCGGCGCAACGCCATGAAAAGGCGATCGCCGATGCCGAAGCGCTCGTCGAAGCGGTGATGAAGGATGCGATGTCGACCGATGCGTCGGCAGCGGAAACCGCTTCGGACGCCGCAGCGCCGGCGCCGTCGGCCGATGCGGCAGCGCACGACGTGCGCGATGCACAAGAGGCGAACGCCGCGACGCCGGCCGCCACTGAAGCGCAAACCGAAGCCGATGCAGCGACGGAAACCGGCACCGCGGTCGTCTCCGCCGCCGAAGCGGACGCGAATGCGGCGCCCGCGCCCGCCGACAAATCGACGCTGCACGTCTCGCGGCCGACGCAGAACGAACTGACGCTGACGATCAACGGCGAATCGATGACGCTGCATCCGGAGCAGCTCGGCCAGCTGATCGAGGAACTCGCGCATGCGCGCGCCTCGATGCAGCCGGAGCCGCCGAACGGCATCCCGCCAGGCTGGCGCTTCGTGTCGACGAAGAATCCGATGATGGCCGTGCAGAAGCAGTCGAACGGCGATCGTCTGCTGGTCATGCGTCACACCGGCTACGGCTGGGTGCCGTTCACGTTCTCGCCGGACG
Source organism: Burkholderia sp. BC1 (assembly GCF_052683555.1). Taxonomy (NCBI): domain Bacteria; kingdom Pseudomonadati; phylum Pseudomonadota; class Betaproteobacteria; order Burkholderiales; family Burkholderiaceae; genus Burkholderia; species Burkholderia sp. BC1. The sequence goes on along the minus strand of NZ_JBQYLP010000022.1, from coordinate 59,452 downwards.
TCGTGATCCAGATGTACATGCTGCTCACGCAGCGCTGAGCGTCACTCGCGGCGCCTGAATGCAACACGGCCCGACCGGCGGCATGCCGGTCGGGCCGTTTGTCGTTCGGCGCCCGCGCATGCGGCGCCGGCAAGTATCAGCGTTCGACCGGCGCCTGCACGCGCGCCTTCCACTGGCCGCCCTTGCCGCGCCAGTAGCGCCACGCGGACGCGAACGTCGCGCCGACGTAGAACGCGGCGACGAGCGGCAGCGCGGGCGCCCAGAGCGGCGAGCGCCGGTAGTAACGCAGCATCGGCGCGTATGCGGCGCACATCGACGCCCATGCGAGCCACGCGGGCCACGCGCGCGCGCCGTAGACGAGCGCGGCGACGGGCGGCACCAGATAGATGATCGTCATCCCGACGAGCGTGCCGGCCAGCAGCCACGGCGAATAGTGGAGCTGCGTGAACGCCGTGCGCGCGATCATGTTCCAGATGTCGCGCCAGCTGTCGTACGGGCGCAGCGACACGCTGCGATCGGCGAGATCGAGGCGGATCGGATGACGGCCGCTGCCGCGATGCTTGATCTGCGCGGCGAGGCTGCAATCGTCGATCAGCGCGCCGCGGATCGACTCGATGCCGCCCGCTTCCTCGAGCGCCGTGCGCTTCACGAGCATGCAGCCGCCCGCGGCGCCGGCCGTCTTGTTGCGCGGATTGTTGATCCACGAGAACGGATAGAGCTTCGCGAAGAAGAACACGAACGCCGGGATCAGCGCCTTTTCCCAGAACGAATCGCAGCGCAGCCGCACCATCAGCGACACGAGATCGCGCTGCTCGGCCTGCGCGCGCGTGACGAGCTGCGCGACGGCGTCGGGCGGATGGCCGATGTCGGCATCCGTCAGCAGCAGATAGTCGGCCGGCAGCCCGAGCGTGCGCACCGCCGCGATCCCCTGCGACTGCGCCCACACCTTGCCCGACCAGCCGGCCGGCAGCGGCTTCGCGCTCAGCACGGTCAGCCGGTCCGCGCGGTTCGCGGCCAGCGCGGCGGCGCGCGCGGCGTCGGCGGTGCCGTCGTCGCTGTGATCGTCGACGATGATCAGGTGAAAGTCGCCCGGATAGTCCTGCTCGAGCAGCGACGTCGCCGCGCGCGCGATCACGTCGGCTTCGTTGCGCGCCGGCACGACCGCGACGACGGCGGGCCAGCCGGCGTCCGCGGCCGCGCCGCGCGCCTCGGGCGGCAGCGGCCGCGCCGGCTGCGCGCGCCAGAAGCCGCCGCGCGCGACGAGCAGCACGATCCAGATCACGAGCGACAGGCCGGACAACAGAAATGCGATCGCCGGCATCATCGGCACGTCTCCTGCCGGCGCGCGCCGGATCGTTCAATCGGGGTCGGAATGACGCCCGAAACCGCACGGGCGAGCGGGCAATACGCGGAAAAATCGACGGTCATCGAAAGGCCTTGAAATGAGCGCGACGCCGGGCGGCCGGACGGGCAGCCCGCGAAACCGCGTAGTTTACTGGGTTCCGCGCGCGCGGGCGCCGACGCGCCCGTGCCGGGATTGCAACACGGCAAATACAGCACCAAAGCAAGGACTGGCCGATAGGGTTAAAATGCGCGATTAATTCGGGGTTCCGGGGCCTGACCGGGCCGGTCGTTCCTGCCTTCATAACATCAAGCCGGGGCAATCGAGCTGAAGTGCCAACTCCTCGAACCCCGTTTCTGTCGTCGGAGTTCGCTCACTTATGCGAGTCATCCTTGCCCAGCCTCGCGGCTTTTGTGCGGGGGTTGTCCGCGCGATCGAGATCGTCGATCGCGCGCTGCAACAGCACGGCGCGCCGGTTTATGTGCGTCATGAAATCGTCCACAACCGGCACGTCGTCGAAAATCTGCGTAATAAAGGGGCACGATTCGTTGAGGAACTCGACGAGGTGCCGCATGGCGCCGTCGCGATCTTCAGCGCGCACGGCGTCGCCCAGACCGTCGAGCGCGACGCGCAGACGCGCGGGCTCGACGTGCTCGACGCCACCTGCCCGCTCGTCACGAAAGTGCACGTGCAGGGCCGGCAGTACGTGGCGGCCGGCCGCCGGCTGATCCTGATCGGCCATGCCGGGCATCCGGAAGTCGAGGGCACGATCGGCCAGATTCCGGCCGAGGTGATCCTCGTGCAAAGTGAAGCGGAAGTCGATACGCTGACGCTGCCGGTCGACACGCCGGTTGCGTACGTGACGCAGACGACGCTGTCGGTCGACGACACGCGCGGCATCATCGAAGCGCTGCAGCGCCGGTTCACCGACATCGTCGGCCCGGACACGCGCGACATCTGCTACGCGACGCAAAACCGCCAGGCCGCCGTGCGCGAGCTGAGCGGGCAAGTCGACGTGCTGCTCGTGGTCGGCGCGACCAACAGTTCGAATTCGAACCGGCTGCGCGAGATCGGCACCGAAAGCGGCGTGCCGAGCTACCTGGTCGCCGACGGCTCGGAAGTAAAGGCCGAATGGTTCGCAGGCGTGCAGACGGTCGGGCTGACCGCCGGCGCGTCGGCACCGGAAGAGATGGTCGAGGATGTGATCGGCGCGCTGCGCGCGCTGGGGCCCGTCGAGGTCACGACGATGGCGGGCCGTGAAGAAAAAGTCGAATTCAAGCTGCCGGCGAAGCTCATGCAAGCTGTCGCCCGCGAAGTTTAAGGAGGACAACTCTTGTCTATTCCGCTGCTCCAGCAAGTCCGCGTCGGCGCGTACATCATGCGCCAACACCTGTCCGGCAACAAACGCTATCCGCTCGCGCTGATGCTCGAGCCGCTGTTCCGCTGCAACCTCGCGTGCAACGGCTGCGGCAAGATCGATTATCCGGATCCGATCCTGAACCAGCGCCTGTCCGTCGAGGAATGCCTGCAGGCCGTCGACGAGTGCGGCGCGCCGGTCGTGTCGATCGCCGGCGGCGAACCGCTGCTCCACAAGGAGATGCCGGAAATCGTCAAGGGCATCATGAAGCGCAAGAAGTTCGTGTATCTGTGCACGAACGCGCTGCTGATGGAAAAGAAGATGGACGACTACCAGCCGAGCCCGTATTTCGTCTGGTCGGTCCACCTCGACGGCGACAAGGAGATGCACGACCACTCGGTGTCGCAGGATGGCGTGTACGACAAGGCCGTCGCGGCGATCAAGGAAGCGAAGCGCCGCGGCTTCCGCGTCAACATCAACTGCACGCTGTTCAACGATGCGATTCCGGAGCGCGTCGCGAAGTTCTTCGACACGCTCAAGCCGATCGGCGTCGACGGCATCACGGTGTCGCCGGGCTATGCGTACGAGCGCGCGCCGGATCAGCAGCACTTCCTGAACCGCGACAAGACGAAGAACCTGTTCCGCGAAATCCTCAAGCGCGGCGAAGGCGGCAAGCGCTGGTCGTTCAGCCAGTCGTCGCTGTTCCTCGACTTCCTGGCCGGCAACCAGACGTACAAGTGCACGCCGTGGGGCAACCCGGCGCGCACCGTGTTCGGCTGGCAGAAGCCGTGCTATCTGGTCGGCGAAGGCTACGTGAAGACCTTCAAGGAACTGATGGAAACGACCGACTGGGACAGCTACGGCGTCGGCAACTACGAGAAGTGCGCGGACTGCATGGTCCACTGCGGCTTCGAGGCGACCGCCGTGATGGACACCATCGCGCATCCGCTGAAGGCGTTCGCGGTGAGCCGCAAGGGCGTGCGCACCGACGGCCCGTTCGCGCCGGACATCTCGATCGCGAAGCAGCGCCCGGCCGAGTACGTGTTCTCGCGCCACGTCGAGATCAAGCTCGAGGAAATCCAGCGTGCCGGCAAGGGCAAGCTGCAAAAGCCGGCGAAGCCGGCCACGGCGGCCTGAGCGACTGTCGCGCAAAGCGGAGGCCTCGCCTCCGCGCATGCACGCAGGAATAGAAGCGCCACGGAGTGAATGCCGCTCCGTGGCGCTTTCGTTTTGGGCCGCGTCTTGCCGGTATGCGCTCGCGTCGGCAGCCGCGAGGACGCACGGTCGGCCCTGTCTCCTCCTACCTCCCTCGGTGCGCGGCCTCTAGGCGGCCAGCGCCTCGGTGCGGTGCGCCCGCATCCGCGCGGCCGCATGCTCGATCAGCTTCGGCTGGCCGCTCGCCACGAACGCGCAGACATGCCGCCACAGCTCCGCCAGCCGATATCGCGTCAGCGAGTCGACACAGGCGTCGTTCGCGGCAAGCACGCGCTCGAGCAATGCCCCTTCGTCGTCGGTCAGCGTCCATGCGCCGCTTTGCTCGGCGCGCGCCGTGCTCGCGTCGAGCGCGCGTTCCGCGTCGACGCAGAGGTCGACGCTCGCGTCCGCGCCGGTCAGGTCGTCGAGTGCCAGGAACACGAGGTAGAGACTCGTGCGCAAGCGCAGCAGCAGCGCTTCGCTGCCGTGCTCGCCGCGCAGCGCGACGAGCGCCATGTGGCATTTGAGGGAAATGTCGCGCGCGTACGCGGGCGGCAGCGGCAACAGCCACTCGCGCGTCAGCGGCGCGTGGCGACGGGTTTTCTTCCTGGCCTTCATGATTCGCGCTCGCTTCGCGGATCGTCGTCCGCGCTCACATCGGGCAATCCGGTTCGGCACGCGCAGGCGCCGCGGCTCGCACCGCGATGGCCGGGCGGACGCCGCCACGCGCCGCGCAGATCGATCCTTCGCGACGCCGGGCGCACGTCCGGCAGCCGACGCAGTGCCGATGCACGCACGACGTCGGGGAATCGGGTCATGCATCCCATGCTCGCCTCCTGCATCAGAACGTGTTCTCGCCCTTCAGGTAATACGCGGTCTTCACGAAGAACGCCCTGACCGGATGACCCGTCTGCGCGTCGCGCGCCGCGCGCGCCTGCATCGCGGCCTTCTCTTCGGCCGAGCGGTCCGGCACCGGGTTGCGTACGCGTTCGAGCGCGCGCTGCATCGCGAGCGGATAGTTCTGGTTGCCGGCCGTCGTCGCGCGATAGCCGACGCGCGTCATCTGCATCAACTGCACGTCGGTTTCCGCGCGTGCCGCGGACCAGGTCAGATGCGTGGCGTTCGGCGACCAGTCGGCACCGGCGGACTGCGCGAAAGCGACGGCGGGCAGCGCAACGAGTGCGCCGGACAAAACAGCAGCGGATACGAGAGATCGCATGGTGGTGTCCTCAAGATAGTTGTTTCCGCATCGATCGTCGCGATGCGTCGAAACCATCGTATGCCGCGCACTGCCCCGCTTGAATAGCCGAATCCGCAATTGATATTTTCGGGTCGGGTGTTCAGGCTGAAACCGGCCGCGTTCGAGAATCGCGCCGGAATGGAATTTCCTTATTCCATTCAATTACCTGATCGCGTTTTGCGCGGCAGTTTCGCGCGGCGCGCACGGCTTTTTTTCAATTTGCGTAACGACATGTTGCCGATGCCAAGAAGGAGGGCGCGCGCGTCGTTGCGCGATGCGCCGCACGTGACGCCGCGTGAAAAATCCCGCACCTGCATCGCATCTTTTCGACATCCGACAAGCACTTGCTCGCCAGGACGCGCTACGCCCGACGCGTGCGCGCGATAATGACGTATCGCGCCGCTTCATGCGGCGCATCATGCAGGTTCTACTTTTCTTCGGGTCTTTCCATGGATTTCATCGACGTCAATGCCATCCGGAACTGGCACGCGCACGTCTACTTCGATGCGGCCAGCCGCGACGCGGCATGGACGTTTCGTCAGACCATCGAAGCACGCTTCGGCGCGATCATCGAACTCGGCCGCTTTCACGAACGCCCGGTCGGGCCGCATCCGGCATGGTCGTACCAGATCGCGTTGGGCGCCGCGCAGTTCGACGAGATCGTGCCGTGGCTCGTGCTGAATCACGGTGCGCTCGATATCTTCCTGCACCCGAATACCGGCGACGATCTGCGCGACCATCGCGATTCGGCAGTGTGGATCGGGAAGTCGTATGCGCTGAATCTCGACGCGCTGGCGGGATAGGGATCGCGCATCGCGCGGCGCCGATGCCGCGCGCGTGACGGCATCGACATTTCGGTTTGCGTTGAAACGTCCGTCGGGGCAGCGTCGATACAGTGGGCCTCCTTCGTCACCGATCTTTCGAGGAACCCGCGATGACTCCATCCGATGCCGACGCCTGCGCACGGCGCATTCACGACGACTGGCACGCCGCCGTCGTTGCCCGCGACCTCGATGCGCTGATGGCACTGTATGCGGACGACGCGGTGCTCGAAACGCCGCTGATCGTCGTCACGCTGCCCGCGCACGGTTCAGGCGTGCTGCACGGCAAGGCCGCGATCGGCGCGTTCTTCGCGGCGGGCCTGCGCAATCCGCGCAATCGGCTCGGACGCTGGTACCGCACCGGCCTGTTCTTCTCGAACGGCCGGCAACTCCTGTGGGAATATCCGCGCGCGACGCCGGAAGGCGATCAGGTCGATCTCGTCGAAGTGATGGATCTCCGCGACGGGCTGATCGCGCATCACCGCGTGTACTGGGGATGGGTCGGCTTCCAGGCGTTGGCGGCGGCGGCAGCCGCGCGCGATCTCGGATGAAAGTCGCGCCGCCGCGCAGCGTCACGCGCCGCGCTCACGCGACATACATCGCGACACTGACGAACTGGCACAGGCTGCCGGCCAGCACGAACAGATGCCAGATCCCGTGGCCGTGGCGAATCCGTTCGTCGTTGATGAAGAAGTAGATGCCGACGCTATAGATCACGCCGCCGGCGACGAGCCATGCGGTGCCGACGGGCGGCAACGCATGAATCAGCGGACGGACCGCGACGAGCGCGAGCCACCCCATCAGCACGTACAGCACCATCGACAGCACGCGCGTACGCCGGCCGAGCGTCAGTTCCTGCACGATGCCGAACACCGCGAGCCCCCAGCTCACGCCGAACAGCGACCAGCCCCACGGGCCGCGCAGCGTGACGAGCGTAAACGGCGTATAGCTGCCCGCGATCAGCAGATAGATGGCCGCGTGGTCGCATTTCTGCAGGATCGCCTTCAGGCGCGGATCGCGCACGCTGTGATAGAGCGTCGAGATCGCATAGAGCACGCAGAGCATCGCGCCGTATACGCTGAAGCTGACGACCTTGTAAGCGTCGCCGTCGAGTGCGCCCATCGTCACGAGCGTCGCCAGCCCCGCGACCGACAATAGCGCGCCGACGAGGTGCGTAATGCTGTTGAAACGCTCACCGACATGCACGACCCATCCTCCTGCACGATTCCTCGATACGAACGGGCTCCATGATACCGGGCGCCGCACAACGGCGATGCGCCGCGCGCGCAATGAAAAAGCGCCGTGACTTGCGTCACGGCGCCTTCGACTGACATCACCGGAGTCCGGCCGGTTCAGTTCAGCAGCACTTCCCCGCGCCCGATCCGTACCGCGCGTTCTGACGCTCGCGGAAGAATTCCTCGTACGTCATCGGCTCGCGGTCCGGATGCGTCGTGCGCATGTGCGCGACGTAAGTGTCGTAGTCGGGCAGCCCGACCATCAGCCGCAGCGCCTGCCCGAGATAACGTCCGGCGCTGCGCAGGTCGCTGCCGAGATCGCTGAACATCGCGGCCTCCGCTTCAGCGTCCGCTGCCGAGCGCCTGCGCGGCCGGCATCGCTTCGTACGGCGTCTCGCGCACCGTCGGCTTCGCCTCGCGGCGTGCGCGCAGCACGGCGATCAGCCCGTACACCGCGATGCTGACGACGACGAGAATGAACAGCCCCGCGAGCGCGGCATCGACATAGTCGTTGAAGATGATCCGCTTCATCTGCGCGATCGACTTCGCCGGCGCGAGCACCTTGCCTTCGTCGACTGCCGCCTGCAGCTTCGCCGCGTGCGCGAGGAAGCTGACCTTCGGATTCGCGTCGAAGATCTTCTGCCAGCCGGCCGTCAGCGTGCAGATCAGCAGCCAGGCCGTCGGCACGATCGTGACCCACGCATAGCGCTCGCGCTTCATCTTGAACAGCACGACGGTGCCGAGCACCAGCGCGATCGCGGCGAGCATCTGGTTCGAGATGCCGAACAGCGGCCACAGCGTGTTGATGCCGCCGAGCGGATCGACCACGCCCTGATACAGGAAGTAGCCCCACGCCGCTACGCACAGGCCGGTCGCGATCAGGTTCGCGGGCAGCGACTCGGTGCGCTTGAGCGCCGGATGGAACGTGCCGAGCAGATCCTGCAGCATGAAGCGGCCCGCACGCGTGCCGGCGTCGACCGCCGTCAGGATGAACAGCGCCTCGAACAGGATCGCGAAGTGATACCAGAACGCCATCATCGCTTCGCCGCCAATCACCTGGTGCAGGATGTGCGCCATCCCGACCGCCAGCGTCGGCGCGCCGCCCGCACGCGCGATGATCGTCGTTTCGCCGACGGCCTTCGCCGTCTGCGTGAGCATGTCGGGCGTCAGCACGAAGCCCCACTGCGTGACGGTGTTCGCGACGGCTTCCGGCGTCGAGCCGAGCACGGCGGCCGGTGCGTTCATCGCGAAGTAGATGCCCGGCTCGATCACGCACGCGGCGACGAGCGCCATGATCGCGACGAACGATTCCATCAGCATCGCGCCGTAACCGATGAAGCGCGCGTTGGTTTCGTTGTCGATCAGCTTCGGCGTCGTACCCGACGAGATCAGCGCGTGGAAGCCCGACACCGCGCCGCACGCGATCGTGATGAACAGGAACGGGAACAGGTTGCCCGACCAGACCGGGCCCGTGCCGTCGACGAACTTCGTCAGCGCGGGCATCTTCAGTTCCGGCGCGACGATCAGGATGCCGATCGCGAGACCGACGATCGTGCCGACCTTCAGGAACGTCGACAGATAGTCGCGCGGCGCGAGCAGCAGCCACACCGGCAGCACCGATGCGACGAAGCCGTAGCCGATCAGGATCCAGGTGAGCTGCGTGCCGCTGAACGTGAACCAGGCGGCGAGCGTCGGCGAGTCGTGCACGTGCTGGCCGTACGCGATCGACGCCATCAGCAGCACGAAGCCGATGATCGACACTTCGCCGATGCGGCCCGGCCGGATGAAGCGCGTATAGACGCCCATGAACAGCGCGATCGGAATCGTCGCGGCGACGGTGAACGTGCCCCACGGCGAATTGGTCAGCGCCTTCACGACGATTAGCGCGAGCACGGCGAGGATGATCACCATGATCAGGAACGCGCCGAACAGCGCGATCACGCCGGGCACCGTACCGAGTTCCATCTTGACGAGATCGCCGAGCGAGCGGCCATCGCGGCGCGTCGAGATGAACAGCACGATGAAGTCCTGCACCGCGCCGGCGAACACGACGCCGGCCAGGATCCACAGCATGCCGGGCGTGTAGCCCATCTGCGCGGCGAGCACGGGCCCGACGAGCGGCCCGGCGCCGGCGATCGCGGCGAAGTGATGGCCGAACAGCACGTACTTGTTGGTCGGCACGTAGTCGAGGCCGTCGTTGTACTTGACGGCCGGCGTCATCCGCAGGCCGTCGAGCTGCATGACCTTGCTGGCGATGAAGCGGCTGTAGAAGCGATATGCGATCAGATACACGCAGACTGCGGCGATCACGATCCACAACGCGCTGACGCGCTCGCCGTGTGCGAGTGCGATCGTTCCGAACGCGAACGCGCCTAGCAGCGCGACCGCGATCCAGATCAGGGTGCTGGATGCCCGATTCATGGCGTCTCCTAGTCTCCTATTTGGTTCTCGATTGAGCGCGGCGGCACACCGCGCCCACGTGACGTCAAAGCGTCGCGCCCCGGTCCTGGGCGGCCGGGGCAGTGGGTCGTAGTATTCCGGCGGCGCGCATCACTTACAAGCGGACAACTACGTACCATCTCTACGTAGAATTACGTAGCGCGCGGACGCGGCCTGCATGTCGCGTCCCGCGCAGCGGCCCGTACGCCGCGCGGCCGCGCGCGCATCGGATGCGCTGCGCGTCCCGTAAAATACGACATCGGCCGGCGCGCGACGCGCGTTCGCGCCGGCTTGCGCAACGCCCCACTCTTCGACGGCAGGAAACATGGAGCTACGCCATCTGCGGTATTTCGTTGCGGTCGCCGAAGAACGCAGCTTCACGCGCGCCGCGCAACGCCTGCATATCGCGCAGCCGCCGTTGAGCCGGCAGATCCAGCAGCTCGAACAGCTGCTCGACGTGCAGCTGTTCGAGCGCAATTCGCGCCCGCTCAAGCTCACGGAGACGGGGCGCTTCTTCTATCAGCATGCGGCGCAGCTGCTCGCGCAAACCGCCGAACTCGAATCGATGACGCGCCGCGTCGGCAAGATCGAGCGCAGCCTGTCGGTCGGCTTCGTCGGCTCGACGCTGTACGGGATGCTGCCGAAGATCATCCGCCGCTATCGCCAGCAATACGCGGAAGTCGAGCTGAGCCTCCACGAGATGTCGACGATGGATCAGATCAAGGCGCTGAAGGAAGGCCGGATCGACGTCGGCTTCGGCCGTATCCGTCTCGAGGATCCGAGCATTCGGCGCGTCGTGCTGCGCGAGGAGCGGCTGATCGCGGCGCTGCCGCTCGGCCATCCGCTCTGCGACGCGAAGCCGGTGCTGTCGCTGCACGACCTGCTGAAGGAAACGCTGATCATCTTCCCGAAGGCGCCGCGGCCGAGCTATGCCGATCAGGTGCTCGCGGCGTTCCACGACCGTTCGCTGAAACCGGCGCGCGTGATCGAGACGCGCGAGCTGCAGATCGCGCTCGGGCTCGTCGCGGCCGGCGAAGGCGTGTCGATCGTGCCGAAGAGCGTGTACGGGCTGAAGCGCGACGACATCGCCTACAAGGATCTCGACGACGCGAAGCTCGTGTCGCCGATCATCATGAGCATGCGGATGCTCGACCAGTCCGAGGACATCGAGCGCATGCTGCAGCTGATCTACGATCTGTACGAAGAACAGGGCATGGAATACATGACGCCGTCGGAGCACGAACCGACGGCGCGGCGCGGGCCGGCGCCGGACTGAACGGGCCGACGCCCGTTCGCGGCGTCAGCGGTTCGCCGCTGCGAGATCGGCGCCCGGCGTGCGGCCGAGACGCAGCCCGAACGCGGCGAGCGCGGCGCCGGCGAGCGGCACCGCCAGCGCGGTGAAGAAGCCGGGCGCACCGCCCCACGCGAGAAACGTGCCGCCGATCGCCGAGCCGGCAATCGCGCCTGCACGCCCCATTCCGATCGCCCAGCCCGTCGCCGTCGCGCGCAGCGCGGTCGGATACGCGCCGACGATCAGATAGTTGAGCGCGATCTGCTGGCCGCCGATCCCGAAGCCGGCCGCGCCGACGAGCACGAACACGAGCGTCCAGTTCGTGCCGGCCTGGCCGAGCGCGAGCGCGACCGCGATACCGAACGCGAACATCGCGCACAGCAGGTTGCGCACGTTCACGCGCGGCAGCACGATCGACAGCGGAATCGCGCAGACGATGAATACCGCATTCACGATCACGGTGCCGACCGGCGCCTGCTGCGCGATCAGACCGGCCGCCTTGAGCACGGTCGGCAGCCACGACAGCAGCATGAACCATGCGATCCAGTTCAGCAGATAGATGGCCCAGATGCCGAGCGTCCGGCGCGCGTAGCCGTTGCGGAACAAGGCGCCGACGCTCGCCTTCGCGCTTGCTTCGTCGGGCACCGTGAAGCGCACGTCGGCCGGCAGCGGCTGCGTCGCGATTTTCGACAGCGTCGCCCGCACGCGCTGCTGTGCACGCGCATCGTCGCGCGACACCAGATAGCAGAGCGATTCCGGCAGCAGCAGCGCGACCGCGCCGAGCATTGCGAGCGGCACGCCGCCGCCCACCACGAAAATGCCCTGCCAGCCGATCGCCGGCAGCATCCGCGCGGCCAGCAGCCCGCCGAGCATCGCGCCGGCGGGCAGCCCGAGCAGCACGCCGGTCATCACGGCGCCGCGCAGCCGCGCGGGGCAGTATTCGGCCGCGAGCGCGAGCAGCACCGGCGTACAGCCGCCCATCCCGAGTCCGGCAATGAACCGCAGGACGAGAATCTGCGACGGACTGCTCGCCCACGCGGTCGCGAGCGTCGCCGCACCGAACAGCGCGAGCCCGATCATGATCGCGGGCCGGCGCCCGATGCGATCGCCGACGAGGCCGAGCGTCATCGCGCCGATCGTCATGCCGACGATCCCCGCGGTCAAAATCGGTGCGAGCGCGCCGGCCGGCAATGCAAACGACGCGAGAATCGCGGGGCCGGTAAACGCGATCGCCTGCGTATCGAAGCCGTCGAGCAGCGCGATCAGCACGCACAGCGCGAGCACGCGGATCTGGAACGCGCCGAGCGGCGCATCGTCGATCCACGCGGGGATCGAGCGGGTGGCGGAAGCCGTCATCGAGGGAAGTCTCCTGAGTCCGGGCGCGACGACGCCCGGTTGTTTTTTTGTCTGTCGTGGTCGAACGCCGCTCGCGCACTCAGCGCGACAACACCGCCACGGCCTTGATCTCGACGATGTAGCCCGGCGCACCGCCGAGCATGTGCGCGCCGACGGCCGTCCACGCGGGCAGCGGATCGGCGGTGAAGTAGCGGTTGCGCACCTGCATGAACAGCGGCAGATCGCGCATGTCGGTATGGAACGTGGTCAGATCGACGACGTCGGCGAGCGAGGCGCCGGCCGCTTCGAGCACATAGCGCAGATTCTCGAATGCCTGCACGATCTGCGCCTCGCGGCCGTCGACGAGCTGCATCGACCGGTCGCGCCCGATCTGCCCCGACACATAGATCGTGTCGCCGACCTGAATCGCCGGTGCATAGCCGATCTGTTCGTAGACGGCCTCCATTCCTGCGGGCACGATGGCCTTGCGCTGCTGCATCGATGTCTCCTCGTCCGGCGTATGTGCCGGCTGCGATGATGGAATGCGCACCGTCGCTCGACGGCGCGCGTACGTGCATGACGCGTGCGCGTCAGCCGTTGTCGCCGCCCGCGACGGGCAGCACGGTGCCGGTGATGTAGCTCGCCTCGTCCGACGCGAGGAACAGGATCGGCGCGATCTGCTCGTCGAGCGTGCCGTAGCGTTTGAAGAACGTCGATTCGGTGACCTGCTTCACCGCCTCGCTCATCCACGCCTGCTCCTGCTCGCTGTCCCCGGCCGCATTGCGCGGCACACGGCGCGGCGGCGCGGTCGTGCCGCCCGGCGCCGTCGCGACGACGCGAATGTTGTGCTCGCCGTATTCCATCGCGAGCGCCTGCGTCAGCGCATTGACGCCGCCCTTCGCGGCCGAGTACGGCACGCGGCGAATGCCGCGCGTCGCGTTCGACGACACGTTGACGATCGTGCCGCGCCCGCGTTCGAGCAGATACGGCAGCACCGCGTGGCACGCGTAGAGCGTCGGCATCAGCGAACGGCGAATCTCGGCGTCGATCTGCGCGGGCTCGAATTCGGCGAACGGACGCATCCGGATCGCGCCGCCGACGCCGTTGATCAGCACGTCGATCGCGCCGAACCGGCTGGCGGCGAACGCCATCGTCGCGCGCGCGCCTTCGTAGGTTTCAAGATCGGCGACGAAGCCGGCCGCGCGGTCGGTGCCCGCTTCGGCCGCCACGTCGGCGACGAACTCGGCGCGATCGACGAACAGCACTTGACCGCCTTCGGCCGCGGCGCGCAGCGCGACGCCGCGGCCGATCCCCTGCGCGGCGCCGGTGACGACGAGGGTCTTGCCAGCGAATCGTTGCATGGTCATGCCGCCTTTGCCGTCACGTTCGGCGTGAACTTCTCGTAGTGGAAGCTGTTCGGCTTCACGCCCGTATCGTCGAAATGCTTGCGCACCGCATCGACCATCGGCGGCGGGCCGCACAGATAGACGTCGACGTCGCCGTCGTTCAGCGCGTCGGCCGGAATGTGCTGCGTAACCCAGCCCTTGCGCGGGTGGCTCGACGCCTCGTCGGCGACCACCGTCGCGTAGCTGAAGTTCGGCAGCTTCGCGACGTAGGCGTCGATCGCGCCGACCTGCACGAGATCGAGATCGCGCGTGACGCCGTAGACGAGATGGATCTTCTGCTGCGACCCGGCGCGCGCGAGCACTTCGAGCATCGACAGGAACGGCGCGAGCCCCGTGCCGCCCGCGAGGAACAGCAACGGCCGCTGCACGTCGCGCAGATAGAAGCTGCCGAGCGGCCCGTGCAGGTCGAGCTTGTCGCCCGGCTGCGCCGCTTCGAGCCAGCTGCTCATCACGCCGCCCGGAATCTTCTTGATCAGGAAGCTGACCTTCGTCTCGCCGGGCGCCGACGAGAACGAATAGGACCGATGCTGACCGCTGCCCGGCACGTCGATGTTCACGTACTGGCCCGGCAGGAACACCGGTGCGTCGGCGGCCGTGTCGATGTCGAGTTCGAGCACGATCGCCGCGTCGTTGTGCGGCTCGATCTTCGCGACGGTCGCCGCGAACCGGCTGTTGCCGGTCTTGCACGCCGTCGACGACGTCGGCACCGCGATCACGCAGTCGCTCTGCGGCACCATCTGGCACGTCAGCACGAGGCCTTCGTCCTTCTCGTCCTCGGTCAGCGCGTCGTCGATGTAGTCGTCGCCGAGGTCGTAGCGGCCGCTTTCGGCGCGGCACTTGCAGGTGCCGCATACGCCGTCCGAACAATCCATCGGCAGGTTGATGCGTGCGCGAAATGCCGCATCGAGCACCTTCTCGCCGGCCTTGCATTTGATGAAGCGCGTGACGCCGTCCTCGAAGTTCAGTGCAATCTTGTAGCTGGACATGGAACGCTCCTCCATTCCGTTTTCGATATCAGGCATCAGACGTGATAGACGTCGAGCACCTGGCGGATGTAGTCGTTCTTCAGCACGATCTTCTTGTACGAGATCAGCAGCGCGTCGCCCACCTTGCGCAGCGTGACGAACATCGTGCCGAAGAAATGGTCGGTCACGCGGTAGCGATGATTGAGCGTGTGGAAGTTGTAGCGCACGTCCACTTCGTCGCCGCGTTCGGCCAGCACCTCGACGTTCGTCACGCTGTGGCTCGTGCGCGGCTCCGGCGTCGATGCGCCGCTGCGCTCGGTCTTGATGCGGAACACGCGATCCTCGAGGCCGCCGCGATCGGGGTAGTACATCAACGAGATCTGGCTTTCGTGATCGTCGGTCAGGCGATCGTCGTCGTCCCACGCGGGCATCCAGTACGTGACGTCGTCGGTGTAGCAGGTCAGCCACTCGTCCCACTGACGATCGTCGAGCAGGCGCGCCTCGCGGTACAGCGTCGCGCAGATGGTGTGGTAATCGAAGCTCATGACAGCGCCTCCTCGCGTTCCTGCTTCAGCGCGTCACGCATCACGCGCACCCAGTATTCGTGCTGGCACACGAACAGCCCTTCGTCTTCGCTGCGCTCGCCCGAGATCAGCGGCTTCAGCCCCATCTTCGTCGCGTTCTCGTCCGGCCCTTCGATCCAGAGCGGCGCGCCGCGCGACAGGTCGTTCCACAGCGACGTGATGCCCGCATAGCCGGCCTGGCATGCGCGAAACTCCTCGAGATCGTCCGCGGTGCCCATGCCCGACACGTTGAAGAAGTCCTCGTACTGGCGGATGCGCAGCGCGCGGTCTTCCGCGCTTTCGCCCTTCGGCGCGAAGCAGAAGATCGTCACTTCGGTCTTGTCGACGGCGAGCGGCCGCACGACGCGAATCTGCGTGCTGAACTGGTCCATCAGGAACACGTTCGGATACACGCACAGGTTGCGCGTCTGGTTCACGATGAAATCGGCGCGCACCTCGCCGACGCGCGCGCGGATCTCGTCGCGGTGCCGGTAGACGGGACGCACTTCCGGGTTCATCGTCTTCGTCCACAGCAGGATGTGGCCGTGGTCGAAGCCGTACACGCCGGCCACCGAGCGGCTCCAGCTGTTCGCGTCGACCGCCTTCGTGCCGTCTTCCTTGCGCCGGCCCATCGTCGCCGCGTAGTTCCAGTGAACGGTGCTGACGTGATAGCCGTCGCAGCCGTTCTCCATCTGCATCTTCCAGTTGCCCTCGTAGATGTAGGAGGAATTGCCGCGCAGCACTTCGAGGCCGTTGGGCGCCTGGTCGACGATCTGGTCGATGATCACGCGCGCTTCGCCGAGATAGTCTTCGAGCGGCAGCACGTCGGCATTCAGGCTGCCGAACAGGAAGCCGCGATAGTTCTCGAAGCGCGCGACCTTCTTCAGGTCGTGCGAGCCGTTCGTGTTGAACTGCACCGGATACTCGGTCGTCTTCTCGTCCTTCACCTTCAGCAGCTTGCCGCTGTTCGAGAACGTCCAGCCGTGGAACGGGCACGTGAAGCTGCCCTTGTTGCCATGCTTGCGGCGGCACAGCATCGCGCCCTTGTGCGCGCACGCGTTGATCACGGCATGCAGCTCGCCGTTCTTGTCGCGCGTGATCACGATCGGCTGGCGGCCGATCCATGTCGTGTAGTAATCGTTGTTGTTCGGGATCTGGCTTTCGTGCGCGAGATACACCCAGTTGCGCTCGAAGATGTGCTTCATCTCGAGCTCGAACAGCGCGTCGTTCGTGAAGATGTCGCGGCGGCAGCGGTACAGGCCGGCGGCCTTGTCGTCCTGTACGGCGGACGACAGCAGTTGGTCGAGTGCGTTCGCTTGGTCGAAATTGGCGGACATGGTGGTTCCTCCCATGCACGCGCCGGCGTGCATCGGTGTCGAAAGAGGGGTCGCGGGAGCCGCGCGGCGCAGCGCCGCCGCGGCGCCGGGGCGTTACGCGTCGGCGGACGCGCGCGGACGATGGACGACCTGGTTGTCGCGACCGTCGAGCAGCGGCGTCAGTACGATGTCGAACTCGATTTCCTTGTACGCATCGCTCTTCATGCCGAGCGCGGCGCCGCCGGTCTTGTCGACCACGTGCGGAATCAGTTCCTCGCGCGTCGCGTAAGCGAAGTCGTCCCAGATCAGCGGGTCGCCTTCGATGTTGAACTGCGTGGTCAGCTTGCGATGGCCGTCGCCGGACACGAAGAAGTGCACGTGCGCCGGGCGGTTGCCGTGGCGGCCGAGCCCGTTCAGCAGCTGCTGCGTCGCGCCTTGCGGCGGGCAGCCGTAACCGACCGGCATCAGCGTGCGGAATTCGTACTTGCCGTTGGCATCGGTGCGCACCGCGCCGCGCAGGTTGAACGCGGTCTGCGCGCCGGTCGGGTCGAAGTGCGAGTAGAAGCCCTTCGAATTCGCGTGCCAGCATTCGACGAGCGCACCGGCGAGCGGCTTGCCGTCGGTGCCCGTCACGGTGCCGCGGATCACAAGCGGGCCCGCGTCGGCGTCGTCGTCGAGATCGATCTTCGCGACGCCGTCGCGCACGGGCGCGCCTGCGACGTACAGCGGCCCTTCGATCGTGCGCGGCGTGCCGCCGTCGAGGCCGGCCGCGCGGTCGGCCGCATCCATCCGGATGTCCAGATACTTCTCGAGCCCGATGCCGGCCGCGAGCAGCGCCGCTTCGCCGTCCTGGCCGAGCTTGTTCAGATAGTTGACGCCGGCCCAGACTTCGTCGGGCGTGATGTCGAGATCGTCGATCGCCTTGAACAGGTCGCTCAGCAGACGATGCACGATCTGGCGAAAGCGCGCGTTGCCGGCGTCGCCGTTCAGGTTCGCGGCGGCCTTCAGCAGATCCTGCACTTCCTTCGTATCGAATACCTTGACGCTCATAATGGTGTCTCCACGTGTGTTTTAGGAAAAATCGACCGGCGCTCGCGCGGCATCGCGCGGCCGGCTCAGACGTCGTCTTCGCGAACCGACGACGGGTGGCGACACAACGGCGTCACCGAAATCTTCATGTACGGAAACAGCGGCAGCTGCGTCAGGATGTCGTGCAACTCGGCGTTGTCCGCGACGTCGAAAATGCTGTAGTTCGCGTATTCGCCGACCACGCGCCAGATATGGCGCCACTTGCCGCTGCGCTGCAGCGTCTGCGAATACGCCTTCTCGCGCGCCTTGATCTCGTCGGCCACGCCGGCCGGCATGTCGGCCGGCAGATTGACGTCCATGCGTACGTGGAAAAGCATCGTGATGATCCTGATACGTGTGTGGGGAATTCAGTTAGCGGACGACCTTCGTCAGCCCGTCGCGCGTAAAGCGCGCGACCTTCTCGTCGTCGAGCTCGATGCCGAGGCCCGGGCCGCTCGGCACGGTCAGCTCGAACTCGCTGTAGTCGAGCGGCGTCGCGAGAATCTCTTCGGTGATCAGCAGCGGCCCGAACAGCTCGGTGCCCCACTGCAGGTTCGCGAAGCTCGCGAACAGATGCGCGGACGCGACCGTGCTCACCGCGCCTTCGAGCATCGTGCCGCCGTACAGCTCGATGCCGGCCGCATCGGCGATCGTCGCGACGCGCTGCGCGGCGAACAGCCCGCCGCTCTGTTCGATCTTGATCGCGAAGACGTCGGCGCCGTGCTGCTTCGCGATGTCGAACGCGCTGTCCGGGCCCTGCAGGATTTCGTCGGCCATCAGCGCGACGGGGAAGCGGCGCATCAGCCGTGCGAGCGCGGCGGCCGATGCGACCGGCTGCTCGACCAGTTCGCAGCCGGCGTCCGCGAGCGCCGGCAGCGCGCGTGCGGCCTGCGTCTCGCTCCACGCCATGTTCACGTCGACGCGCACCGCCGCGCGATCGCCGAGCGCCTTCTTGATCGCGGCGACGTGGCGGATGTCGGCATCGAGCGCCTTCGCGCCGATCTTCAGCTTGAACACGTTGTGCCGGCGCACGTCGAGCATGTGCTCGGCCTCGTCGATGTCGCGCGCGGTGTCGCCGGATGCCAGCGTCCATGCGACCGGCAGGCGCTCGCGGCGGCGTCCGCCGAGCAGCTCGCTCACCGGCACGCCGAGACGCTTGCCGTGCGCGTCGAGCAGCGCCGTTTCGAGCGCGCTTTTCGCGAAATGGTTGATCTTCACGAGCTTGCCGACATACGCCATCAGCGCCTGGATGCGCGTCGCGTCGCGGCCGATCATCGCCGGCGCGAAGTACGTGTCGATCGCGAGCTTCATCGCTTCGGGGCTTTCCGGGCCGTAAGCCATCCCCGCGATCGTCGTGCCTTCGCCGATGCCCGTCACGCCGTCGCTGCAGAACACCTTCACCAGCATCAGCGTCTGGCCGTGCATGGTCGCGACCGACAGCTTGTGCGGACGGATCGTCGGCAGATCGACGAGCCGGGTTTCGATGCGTTCGATGGTGATCGGGGTCATGGGATACGTCGTGTATGTGGAGTGCTTGGAGCGATTTATACGTCTCGCCCAAATGCAGCGTCCAATACTTTTGGGCACCCCTATCCATACCTGTCAGGTATTCGATATTCGGCGCCGCATCGGAATGACCGTGTTTTCCATACCTCACAAGATTGGTCGGACGACCGGGGAGCCGCGTCGGAGCGAGGTTCGCGACAAGTCGGCAGGCGCGGCGGCGACGCGCCGGACGGCGCCGGTCCGATGGCTCGCAGCGGCAGGAAAAAACGCGCTCGACGATGCGCGATCAGGGTTTTCCTGAGGGGAAATCGCGGCACCGGCGCAGCCGGTCCGACGGCAATCGCATGGCTCGCGGAGTCGATGGCGCCGCCAGCGGCCTGAATCGAATCGGTGAAGGTGCAGCAGGAATGCGCGCGCATGCCGCTCGGCCGTCGCGGTGCGCGCGACGACGTCGCGCACGCGATCGCGTCGCTTGCGTCGCCGCAAGCGGCATGGAGGAGAGGACAGGGAGCGGCGGACGACGGCGGGCTCGATGCAGGGCAATCGCCGCGACGTCGCGGGACGCGCGTGCAGACCGGCGCCGCACGCGTGGCGCCCGGCGCGCGACACGCGGCGCATCACGCCACGGGCGCACGCGGACGCGCGAGGATCAGTGCTTGTCGTCGACCTTCTTCGGCTTCGGCGGCGACGGCACCTTCGCGTACTGGAATGCCGGCGTCGCCTTCAGCGCGTCCTTCGTCGCGCCCGGCAGATAGATGTTGCCGCTGCGCACGTCGAGCGACGCGATCGGCACCGCGACGTCGTGCGCGGCGACACCGAGGAAGCCGCCGGCCGAGACGATCGCCGCCGACACGGAGCCGTCGGGTGCGACGATCAGGTCGCGCACGGTGCCGACCTTCTGGTTCTGATCGTTGTAGACGGCTTTGCCGAGCACGCTTTTCTTCACGCTCCAGCCTTCCAGCAGCGCCTGCGATTGCTCGACGGTCACGCTGAGCGGCTGCGCGCCGGCGATCTGCGCGTGCGCGCTCACGCTCGATGCGAGGACGGCCACTGCGACGAGGGTCTTGTAGAACGCCATGCTTGTTTGCTCCGTTGATTGAGGAACGCTTCTGGCAGCAAAACCCGGACCGCGCCGGCCATCCGCGATACGGACCGCCGTCGCGACGCCGGGCTTCGCCGAGGGATCGGCGGCACGGCCGCGCCGCCGCGTGCAGGTATCGACCGGGCCGGCATCGCGGGCCGTCGATACGTCGCACGGCCCATGTTAGCGTCTGCGCGAAAGCGCTGCAGCGAGCACGATGTCGCAGTGCGCGTGCACCGTCACGCGTTGCGCGCGAACACGCGGCGATGACGCACGGCTTCGGCGAGCACGTCGAGCACCGGTTCGGTCTGCGCCCAGCTCAGGCATGCATCGGTGATCGATACGCCGTACTTCAACGGCACGCCGGGCTTCAGATCCTGACGGCCGGCTTCGAGATGGCTCTCGATCATCACGCCGACGATGCGGTGCTCGCCTTGCGACAGCTGGCGCGCGAGATCCTGCGCGACGTCGATCTGCCGCTCGTGCGACTTGTTCGAATTCGCATGCGAGCAGTCGACCATCACCTGCTCGCGCAGGCCCGCCGCGCGCAGCACGGCGCAGCTCGCGTCGACGTGCGCCGCGTCGTAGTTCGGGCCGTTCTTGCCGCCGCGCAAAATCACATGAGCGTCGTCGTTGCCGCGCGTCTCGAAGATCGCGGCCATGCCCATCTTCGTCATCCCCATGAACGCATGGCTCGCGCGCGCGGCGACGATCGCGTCCGACGCGACCTGCACGCCGCCGTCGGTGCCGTTCTTGAAGCCGATCGGGCAGCTGAGGCCCGACGCGAGCTGACGATGGCTCTGGCTCTCGGTCGTGCGTGCGCCGATCGCACCCCACGCGATCAGGTCTGCGATGTACTGCGGGCTCAGCAGATCGAGGAATTCGGTCGAGGCGGGCAGGCCGAGCGCGTTGATGTCGAGCAGCAATTGCCGCGCGGCGCGCAGCCCTTCGTTGATGCGGAAGCTGCCGTCGAGACGCGGATCGTTGATGTAGCCCTTCCAGCCGACCGTGGTGCGCGGCTTCTCGAAGTACACGCGCATCGTGATCAGCAGATCGTCCTTCAGCGCATCGGCGGCGGCCTTGAGGCGGCGCGCGTAGTCGAGCGCCTGGTCGTGATCGTGGATCGAGCACGGGCCGACGACGAGCAGCAACCGGTCGTCGCGGCCGTGCAGGATGTCGCCGATCGCCTTGCGCGTGTCTTCGACGAGCGTCTGCGTGGCCGCCGGCACCGGCAGTTCGTCGAGCAGCAGCGCCGGCGAAATCAGCGGACGCACGGCGCCGATACGGACGTCGTCGATGCGCGTCGTATCGAGCGTCGCGTCGGCGACGCCGACCTCGCGATCGTGCGTGGGATTGTCGAGCTTCTGCATGGGGATTCTCCGCGGGCGTCTGGATGGATCGGCAGGCTCGATTATGGCACCCGCGTCGGGCGTCAGTTCGCGTCGCCCGGCGCGTCGGCGTCGATCCCGAGTTCGGACGCCATGCGGCGCACCAGCGCGTTCAGCCGCGCGACTTCGTCCGCGAGACGCTTCTGCTCCGCCTTCAGCGCCTCGAACTCGGACGGCGCCACGGCCTCCGCGCCGCCGCCGTCCGCGCCCGCGAATTCGCCGACGTTGACGTCGCCGCACAGCAGATGCATCCAGCGGTTCTCGCGTGCGCCCGGCGCGCGCGGCAGCCGCACGACGAGCGGCGGCTCACGCGTCGCGAGTTCGTCGAGAAACGCCTCGACCGACGAGATGTCCGCGAAGCCGTGCAGCCGCGCGCTGTTCAGCCGCAGCTCGGCCGCCGTCTGCGGGCCGCGCAGCATCAGCACCGTCAGCAGCGCGATCGCCTGGCTCGGAATGCCGAGCACGCGGTTCAGGTTGTGTTCGAAACGCGGCACGCGGCTGCTGCTGCCCTCGAACACGAGGCTCAGATGCTTGAGCGCGTCGAGCGCCGTCGTCACTTCGTCGTCGGTCACGTTCATCACCGGCGCGCGCGCGGTCTTCTGGTTGCAGCCCGCGGTCAGCGCATTCAGCGACAGCGGATAGGTATCCGGCACCGTGTGTTGCTTCTCGACGAGCACGCCGAGAATGCGGGCCTCGAGGGGCGTGAGTTCGCGAAGGGCGCGTGGCGTGGGCGTGTCCGGCGTGGTGTTCATGAGTGGCGTCGCGGCAGCAGCAGAGAGGAATCGGTTCGGTGCGCGTCCGGCAGGCGGACGGGTGACGCATATGATAGCTCGCGGCGAAGCGCGCTCGCGCAGGCACGCGTGCCGCCGTTTGCGCGTCGCGCGGTGCGGCGCTACGATAGCCGTTCATCCGGATATCCACGACGCGACGCAGCCCCGCCCGGCGCGCGCCGCGTACCGTTTCGTTTTCGCGCGACGCCGCCGCGCGTGCGCGCTCCACGTTCTTCATCGTTCACCGACATGACTTCATCCGCCAGCGCACCGAACGTGCGCGCCATCGTCACCGGTCATACGCGCGGGCTCGGCGCCGCGCTCGCCACGCAATTGCTCGATCAGGGCATCGCCGTGCTCGGCGTGTCGCGCAGCCGTCATCCGTCGCTCGCGGCCGCGTCGCACGCGCCGTTCGCCGAGATCGAGCTCGATCTGTCGGACACGGCCGCCGTCGCCGCGTGGCTCGCCGGCGATACGCTGCGACGCTTCGTCGATGGCGCATCGCTCGTGCTGCTGTTCAACAATGCGGGGATCGTCGATCCGATCGGCCCGCTCGACGTGCAGGACGCGAATACGGTCGCACGCGCGGTCAACCTCAACGTCGCGGCGCCGCTGATGCTGTCGGCCGCGCTCGCGCAGGCCGTCTCGGCGCCGACGGAGTGCCGGATCGTGCACGTGTCGAGCGGCGCCGCACGCAATGCCTACGCGGGCTGGAGCGTCTATTGCGCGACCAAGGCCGCGCTCGATCACCATGCGCGCGCGGTCGCGCTCGACGCGAATCGTGCGCTGCGGATTGGCAGCGTCGCGCCGGGCGTCGTCGACACCGGCATGCAGGCGACGATCCGCGCAACCGGCGACGACCGCTTTCCGATGCGCGACAAGTTCGAGCAGTTGAAGGCGAGCGGCGCGCTGTCGACGCCCGAGGCGGCCGCGCGACAGCTGATCCGCTACGCGCTGAGCGACGCGTTCGGCGCGACGCCGACGGCCGACGTGCGCGAACTGCCGCCCGCCTGATCCGCTAGAATCCGTCGATCGCCTTTGCCCGAGAGTTTCCCGATGGTCATGAAGACCACCGCGCCGTTCCAGCAGATCAAGACGCTCGTTCGCCAGAAAACCGAAGCGGGCGAATGGCGGCCGGGCGACCGCATTCCGTCCGAACTCGATCTCGCCGCGCAGTTCGGCGTCGCGCGCATGACGGTCAACCGCGCGCTGCGCGAACTGACCGAGGAAGGCGTGCTGAAGCGGATCGCGGGCGTCGGCACGTTCGTCGCCGAATCGAAGCCGCAGTCGAACCTGCTGATGATCGCGCATATCCGCGACGAGATCCGCGCGCGCGGGCACGCGTACCGATGCCGCGTGCTGAGCCAGTCGCGCGAGCCGGCGTCGTTCGACGTCGCCGCGGCGTTCGGGCTGCCGGTCAATACGCCGGTGTTTCATGTGGTGTGCGTGCACGAGGAAAACGGCCGCCCGATCCAGCTCGAGGATCGCTACGTGAACCCCGCCGCCGCGCCCGCGTTCATCGATCAGGACTTCGGCCAGGAACCGCCGTCCGAGTATCTGTACAACAACGTGTCGCACGACGAGCTCGAGATCGAGCACGTCGTCGACGCGTCGCTGCCGACGGCCGAGCAGGCGCGGCTGCTCGACATGCGCGCGGACGAACCGTGCCTGACGCTCACGCGCCGCACATGGACGAAGGGGTTGCCCGTCACGTTCGTGCACTTCCTGCATCCGGGCAACCGCTATCGGCTCGGTTCGCGCTTCAAGCCCGGCGCGGGACGCCGCCAGACCTGAGCGCACGCGGCCGTGCGGGCGCCGCACGCATCGCGTTCGCGTTCGCGTTCAGATCGCGCTCGCCTGCCCCGCATCGCGCGACCATACGACCGGAAACAGCGGATGCACGAGCGGCGCGCCGTCCGGCAGTTCGTCGGCGAGACCGGGGAAGTCCGGCGACGTCTTCCAGCGACGCGGCGCGTGACGGATGTCGTCGCCGACGAAGCGGATCGAGAACGCGCGCCGCCGGTTGCGCGTGCCGCCCGACGCATGCAGCGTCAG
This sequence comes from Burkholderia sp. BC1, assembly GCF_052683555.1. Classification (NCBI taxonomy): domain Bacteria; kingdom Pseudomonadati; phylum Pseudomonadota; class Betaproteobacteria; order Burkholderiales; family Burkholderiaceae; genus Burkholderia; species Burkholderia sp. BC1. The sequence goes on along the minus strand of NZ_JBQYLP010000022.1, from coordinate 35,080 downwards.
CATCCGGAAGCAGACCATGTCACCGGGCTCCAGCGCCCAGCGGCGGATCGGGAACGCGGCGCGGTCGGCCTCGATGTCCGGCAAGTCCGCGAGGCTGCCTTCCGGAAACCATTTCGCTTCCTTGTCCATGAACGTGCGCGGCATCAGCCACGGCCCGCGATGCGAGCCCGCGACGAACTCGAGCGTCGACTCGAGCGGCACCGGATCGACGGGAATCCACATGCTGACGTTGTCGTCGCCTTCGATGTTGTAGTACGGCTGATCCTGATGCCACGGCGTGCGCTGTCGCGTGCCGGGCTCCTTCACGAGCAGATGGTCGTGATGCAGCCGCACGGTCGCGGTGCCCATCAGCGCGGCCGCGACCGACGGCGCCGGCGAACGCACGATGAACTGCCGATACGCGTCGTTGTGCTGCCAGTTGCAGAAATCCTCGAAGAACCAGCCCGGATCGTCGGGCCGGCTCGCGACCTTCGCGCGTGCGCTCGGATGCGCGAGGTTCTCGTCGATGCCGGCGCGCAGCGCGGCCACTTCGTCCGGCGAAAAAATGCCGCGGATGCATACCGCGCCCTCGGCGCGGAACGCTTCGATCAGGTCGGGCGTCACGGCTTGCGCGACACGCTCGGAGATGCTCGTCGTCATGGTCTGCCTGCAGTCGGTTGAATGCGCGCCGCTTACTGCTTCGCGCCGTAGATGTCGAAGTCGAAGTATTTCGCGGCGATCTTCTGGTAGGTGCCGTTCGCGCGGATCGCCGCGATCGCGTCGTTCAAACGCGCCTTGAGCGCCGCATCGCCCTTGCGCAGCCCCATCGCGACGCCGAAGCCCGTGATCCGCGAATCGGTGATGTCGTCGCCGGCAAACGCGAAGTGCTTGCCGCGCTCGGTCTTCAGAAACGAATAGCCGGCCTGCGTCTTGTCCTGGAACGTCGCGTCGAGGCGGCCGTTCACGAGATCCTGATACACCTGGTCCTGGTTCTGGTACGTGACGATCGTCACGCCCTTCGGCGCCCATTCGGCCTTCGCGTACATGTCCTGCGTCGTGCCCTGGATGATCCCGACGCGCTTGCCCGCGAGCGACGCGGCCGTCGACTGCAGCTTCGAGCCGGCCGGCGCGACGAGCGCGGCCGGCGACGCGTAGAGCTTGTTCGAGAAGTCGATCTGCTTCAGCCGTTCTTCGGTTGCCGTCATCGCCGACATGATCACGTCGAACTTGCGCGCGCGCAGCGCCGGAATCATCCCGTCGAAGTTTTGCTCGACCCATACGCATTTCGCATGCAGCTGCGCGCAGATCGCGTCGCGCAGGTCGATGTCGAAGCCGGTCAACGAGCCGTCCGGCTGTTTCGCCTCGAACGGCGGATACGTCGGGTCGATGCCCCAGCGGATCGTCGACGTGTCCTGCGCGAACGACACGAGCGGCGCGCAGGCGAGTGCGGTGGCGAGAAGCTTGGCAATCCGGTTCATGGCAGATCCTCTGGGTCTCGACGCGGCGCGCGGGCGCGCGACGTCCGGTGGATACGCCGCGCCGGATACGAATACCGGCGCGGTGTGATGCGCGAAACACGGCATTTCGATGACGTGCGATGCAGTCTAGACCGCTGATTTTCCGTGCGCAAGACAGGAGCGACGCGCTTGCACGCGGCTGTGTGCGACGAGTGATCGGTCGCACGCAGGAAGCCGGATGGATGCGCGTTGTTGGTCGGAAATTCGGCGGTACTTGCACGCAGTTTCCATGTTTACCCTGTCCGCTGTTCGACAGTCCCGTCGTCGGTTTTTTTCTGGCTGCCGGTTCGCGACGGATGTCTATACCGCCCATGGTCAATCATGCCCGCTCCGGCGAAACCGCGATTGCCCGGCGTGGCGCCGCATGTTAAAAGTCGTCCTCCGCATTCGGAAACGCAATGCTCGCCCCACCAGAAGTGCAGAAATGAATAGACCTTTGTTCGACCTCGACCTGCTTCGCGCGCTCGTGATGGTCGCCGATTGCGGCAGCTTTACGGCCGCGTCCGCGCGGCTGCACTCGACGCAGTCGACGGTGAGCCAGAAGGTGCGGCGGCTCGAGGAAATCGCGGGGCATCGTCTGCTCGATCGCGGCACGCGCGACGTGCGGCCGACCGATGCGGGCGTGACCGTGCTGAGCTATGCGCGGCGCATGCTCGCGCTGAACGACGAGATGCTCGAAGTACTGGCCGGCGCGACGGTGGCGCTCACCATCCGGCTCGGCGTGCCGGACGATTTCGCGGCGGGCCGCACGACGCACGCGCTCGCCGCGTTCAAGCGCGCCCATCCGCAAGTGAAACTCGAAGTGACGTGCGGGCTGAGCCGCGACGTCAGCGCCGCGTACGATCACGGCGAACTCGATCTCGTGCTGATCAAGCAGCGGCGCGACAGCCGCGAAGCGGTCGCGCGCTGGCCCGAGAAACTGCGCTGGATCGACAGCGCGAAGCATCCGTCGATCGATCTCGACCCGCTGCCGATCGTCGCGTTTCCGCCGCGCGGGCTCTATCGCGACGACATGATCCAGGCGATCGAGGCGCGTGGCCGCCGCTGGCGCATCGCGTTCACGACGTCGAGCCTGAGCGGCATCCAGGCGGCCGTCGCCGATGGGCTCGGGATAAGCGTGCTGCCCGCGCGCGCGGTGACGGCCGAGCATGTCGTGCTGACCGCGACGCAAGGCTTCGCGCCGATCGAGAACATGGACGTCGCGATCCTGCATCGGCCGACCGCCGATCCGATGGTGCGCGAGCTGACGAAGGCGCTCGCAGACATGCTCGAACACGAGCAGTAAGCTGCGCGCGGCATGCGCGGCATGCGCGGCGGTATGCGGCCACACACGTGCCGCCGCGCACCGCCGTGCGCCGGTCAGACCAGCGCGCCGTTTCGCGCGACGATCTTCCCCGACGACACGACGAGCCGCCGCACCGGCCGTGCGACCACGGCCTCCGCGAGCGTCATTGCATCGACGAGCACGACGTCGGCGCGCGCGCCGGGCTGCAGCCCGTAAGCGTCGAAGCCGCAGCCGCGCGCGGCGCCGTGCGTCACGCATTCGAGCGCGACTTCGAGCGCATCGTCGCGGCGGAAGTCGTTGCGCATCGCGATCAGCATCGCGCGCTCGAGCATGTCGGGCGATCCGTACGGCGTCCACGTGTCGCGCACGCCGTCGTTGCCGCCGATGACGGTCACGCCGGCCGCGCGGCACGCGAGGACCGACGGCACCGGCACCGCGGCCGGCGCGGTCGTGACGACAGCGACGCCGAGCTCGGCCATCCGCACAAGCAGCGCATCGCGCTCGCGTTCCGCGAGGTCGCCGAGACAGAACGCGTGGCTGATCGTCACCTTGTGCTGCATGCCGAGCGCGGCCGTGCGCTGCAGGATCAGGTCGAGCGAATACGCGCCCATCGAGCCGCGCTCGTGCAGATGAAGGTCGAGCCCGCGGCCGTGGCGCTCCGCGATCCCGAACAGCACGTCGACCGCTTTTACCGGGTCGCCTTCGATCGCGCACGGATCGAGGCCGCCGAGCAGATCGGCGCCGGCCGCGAGCGCGTCGGCGAGCAGCGCGTCGGTGCCCGGCCGCTTCAGCACGCCCGACTGCGGAAACGCGACGATCTGGATCTCCACCTGGCCGCGCAACGTCTCGCGCGTGTCGAGCACGCGATGCAGATGACGCAGCCCCGCATCGGTATCGACGTCGACGTGCGTGCGGATCCGCGTCGTGCCGGCCGCGAGGAACGCGCGCGCGAGCGCGAGCGATGCCGCGCCGGCATCGTGACCGCTCGTCGCGCGATAGTGCCGCTCGTTCTCGATGCGATCGACGAGGCGCGGGCCGACCGCGTTGCGATACCACGGCATGCCCCAGTGCGTCTTGTCGAGATGCGTGTGGCCTTCGACGAGGCCCGGCAGCGCGATCGCACCGGCGCCCTCCTCGATCGCGCAGCCGGGCGGCACATCGAGCGACGGGCCCGTGCGCGCGATGCGGTCGCCTTCGATGAGGATGTCGAGCGCGTCGTCGGCGCCCGTGCGGACATTGCGGATCAGCAAGGCGGTCATGTCGATCTCGTGCGGTCGGTGTGGAGGCGGGCGCCGTGTGAACGGCTGCAGTGCAAGCTGACGGCGCGCGATGCGCGCGCGGTCGGCATCATCATCGCGCGAAATCGAGCGCGGGCGCGTACGGCGCACCGCGGTCGCTTTCGCCGCGGCGCACGACCCAGCGCTCGGCCGGCACGCCGGCGACGGCCGCCGCCGCATTCGGCGCGCGCACCGCGACAAAGGTTGCGTCGCAGCCGACCGCGAGCCCGTAGTGTGCGCGGCCGATGGCGCGTGCGCCCGCGTGCGTCGCCATGTCGAGCGCGATGCGCAGCGCGTCGTCGGTATAGAAGCCCGACCGATAGCCGATCAGCATCGCGCGCTGCAGCATGTCGCCGTTGCCGTACGGCCACCACGCGTCGCGAATGTTGTCGTTGCCCGCGAACACGTGCACGCCCGCATCGCGCAACGCCAGCACCGGCGGAAACGCGCAGTCGCCGGGCGCGTTCGTCATGATCGACACGCCGGCGTCGGCCAGCGCGGCCGCGGTGCGCGCGACGACGTCGGCGCCGACCTGGCCGAGCGCATACGCGTGGCTCACGTTCACGCGCCCGCCGAGGCCGGCCGCACGCGTGCGCGCCGCGATCCGCAGCAGTTGTGCGATGCCGGTGTCGCCCGGCTCGTGCAGATGAATATCGATCTTCACGCCGCGCTTCTCGGCGATGCCGAACACGATGTCGAGTTGGCCGTCCGCATCGCCGTCGAGCGTCGTCGGATCGATGCCGCCGACGACGTCCGCGCCTTCGCGCACGGCCGCGTCGAGCATCTCGGCCGTGCCCGCGCACGACACGACGCCGGCCTGCGGAAACGCGACGAGCTCGATGTCGACGATGCCGCGCCACCGTTCGCGCGCGGCCATCACCGCGTGCAGGTTCGCGAGGCCCGTCGTCGCGTCGACGTCGACATGGCTGCGCATCGCGACCGTGCCGAATGCGGCGGCCTGCGCGATCAGTGCATGCGCGCGCTCGGAGATCGGCGGCGCGGCGGCGAGCTGACGCTTCTCGACTGCGAGCCGCTCGCGCAGCGAGTCGACCGGTTCGTGCGGCACCCAGCGGTCGCCGACGAAGCTTTTGTCCAGATGAATGTGGCCGTCGACGAAGCCGGGCAATACGACACGGCCATCGAGATCGATCGTTTCCGTGCCGGGCGCGGCGCCGCAGTCGCGGCCGATTGCGACGAAACGGCCGTCGCGCACGAGCAGTTCGAGGGGCTGGCCGTCGGCGTCGACGGCATGGGTGAAGAGGCGGTCGGTCATCGTTCGTGATAGGGCGAAGGTCGCGGCGCGACGCCGGGGCGAACGGCAAACGTCGGACCGGTGCGGCGCGACCGTGAATGGGGTGCGGCCACGATAGCGGACCGCGCGCCGCGAGGCCAATTAAATGTCACGATGCCGCGCATTCGATTTCGCGATGCATGGGCGAGGGCGCGCATGCGGCCGGCGGGGCCCGCAGCCCGCGCGTGGAGCGACGCCGCAACAGACTTTACACGTTGTTACCCGGCCGCACCGGACGCGCATCGGGCCATTCCTTATACTCACGCCCAGTTCGCCTCCGTCCCGGAATCCGTCGGCGAACACGTTGCCGATTCAGGAAACCCCATGATGCGCCTGCCTTCCAAGAAGACCGTCCTGTTTGCGTCGCTCGTCGCCGTCGCGGCGCTTCCGCTGACCGCGTGCGTCGCGCCCGGCTACGGTCCGTACGGTGCGCAGCCCGGCTACCCGCAGCAGCAGCAATATGCGACGCCCGGCTATGCGCAACCCGCTTACACGCAACCGGGCTACGTGCAGCCCGCGTATCCGAACCAGCCGTACGACTCGCAGCAGCAGTACGGGTCGCAGCCGTACGGGAACCAGTACGGCAATCAGTACGGGAACCAGTATGGCGGCCAGTACCAGAACGGCTACGGCACGCAGTACGGGACCGTTGCGAACATCCGTCCGATCAACAGCGCGGTCGGCCCGTCCGGCGTCGCGGGCACCGTGGTCGGCGCGCTGATCGGCGGCGTGCTCGGCAATCAGATCGGCCGCGGTCACGGCCGCGATGCGGCCACCGTGATCGGCGCGCTCGGCGGCGCCGTTGCGGGCAATCAGATCGGTCAGCAGATGGGCGCGCAGCAGGCGCCGAGCGGCTATCGGATCGACGTGCAGGTCAGCGACGGTTCGATGCGCTCGTTCGACGTACAGTCGCCGGGCGACCTGCGCCCCGGCGATCGCGTACAGATCAACGGCAGCCAGCTGTCGCGCTACTGATGTCCCGATCGCGTGCGACCGGTCTGCCGATCGGTTGCGTGCGCAACGATGAATCTTCACGGCCGTGCCGCAACCCGGCACGGTCGCTTGCGCGCTTCGCGGGCATCGGTCGCCGTTGAGGCATCGAGGCGCGCGACATGCGGCACGCAATACGCAACACGCATAAGCCGCTTTCACATCGGCATCGTTCACGCCACGCATCGCCGAACCATGGCGCGCGCCACGCCGCCGTCCGAACCGCCCTCCCGCACCGTCTCCATCGCCAAGCCGCATCGAAATCGCGCAACGTCTCAGCATGCGCGTGCGTTTTCGCTTAGCATCGACATTCGCTGCCGCACATCGGCCAGCGCCCCCCGACATTCGAAGCGCTTGCGCGCATACCGACCGATGATCACGATCCGCCTGCTCGACGCCGCCGACGCGGCCCCGTTCCAGTCGCTGCGCCTTGCCGCGATCCGCACGTCGCCGACGTCCTTCCTGCCGACCGAAGACGAAGTCGCGGCCGTGCCGGTCGAAACCTTCGCGACGCAAATCACGCCGACGCACACGCAAGCCGTGTTCGGCGCGTTCGACGGCGAGACGCTGATCGGCAGCACGGGCGTGCGACGCGACGCGCACGCGAAGGTCGCGCACAAGGCGACGATCTGGGGCGTGTATGTCGACGCCGCGTATCGCGGCCGCGGCATCGCACAGTCGTTGCTCGAACACGCGATCGGGCATGCCGAACACGCGTGGCAATGCGCGCAACTGATGCTGTGCGTGAATGAATTCAACGCGACCGCGGAACGGCTCTATGCGTCGCTCGGTTTCGAGCGGTTCGGCACCGAGCCGCGCTCTCTGTGCGTCGACGGTCGGTTCTACGACGAGCACCACATGGTGAAGCGGCTCGCATGATCGGCGCCAGCGGCGCGCAGCGCGAGATCGCGCGCGCCGCTTCTTGCTGCCACGATCAACGCGAATCGGTGATCGTCGTGTTGACCGTCTGCCCGGTAATCACGACGTTGCGCAGCGTCATCCCGCTCACGTTGAACGCATAGATCGGCCCCGGCGACGTGACGGTCGGCGTGCCCGATGCGACCGGCGTGCCGAAATCGCAGTTGCTGATCGTTACGCCGGCGATCGGTTGCACGGTCGGGGCGGGCGACGCGCCGTTGTAGTCGAACGCGACCGGCCCCTGCGCGACGATCGCCTGAAAGCACGATGCGGTCACGCCGTTCAGCGTCACGTTGCGCGCGGTCACGTCGGCGATCGTCACGTTCTGCACGACCGGCGCCCGCGTGCGCACCGCGTCGTTCGCCGGTTGATAGTCGCAGTCGAACGTGACGATCCCGCCTTGCGCGGCCGACGGATTGCCGGCGGCCGGCGTCACGACGCCGAGCGGCACGCTCGCATTGATCGGGCTGCCCGCGAGCAGCGCGCTGCCGTAGCCGCCGCCCTTCAGCGTGACGCCGTTCGGCAGCGACACGCCCTTCACGTGAAAGTCCTTCACGTAGCCGCCGCGATTCATGTTCGTCTTCACGCGAATCGCGATGTTCAGCGGATTGGTCTGCCAGTTCGCGTTCAGCATCGACAGGTTCGTCGCGTAGATCTGCTCGACGCCGCCGCCCATCTCGCTGCCGAGCGTGATCCCGCCGTGACCGCTGTTCATCGTGCAGTTGCGCACCAGATGCCGCTTCGCCGGCCCGTACTCGGTGTCGCGGTTCTTGCCGGACTTGATCGCGATGCAGTCGTCGCCGGTGTTGAACGTGCAGTCCTCGCAGAGCACGTCGGTGCATGCGTCCGGATCGAAGCCGTCGTTGTTCGGGCCGATGCTGTTGGTCGTCACGCCGCGGATCACGACGTTGCGGCACGCGGTCGGATGGTGCTGCCAGAACGGCGTGTTCTGCGTCTGGTAGTTCTCCATCAGCACGTTCGTGCAGCCGATGAATTCGACCATGCACGGCCGCAGATAATGACCGAGCCCGAAGATGCGCTTGTCGACCGGCACGCCGGCTTCCGAGAGCGCGGGCAGATAGTTCTGGTCCTGCTGCCACGGCGTGACGGGCGACGTCAGCATCGCGTACAGCGCATCGGAGATGCCGGGCGCGACGATCCGCAGATCGAGGTTGTTCGGATTCGGATACGCCTGGCTCGGCACCGACGACGCCGCGCCGTACGCGCCCGACGAGCCCTTGTACGTCCACCAGCACACGCTGTCGTTGCCGCTGCCGGCAAACGGCGTCATCGCCTGCCCGTTCAGCACCGACGTCGGCCCTTCGCCGGTCAGCGCGATGTTCACGGCGTTGCGCGCGTACACGGGCGCGCCGTAGTTCAGGCAGTCGTTCGCCTGCCAGCGGCTGTAGTACAGCCGACCGTTCGCGCCGCAGTCGACGGGGCCGTCCTTCGCGCAGTCGGCCGGGTTCGGGCTGAAATAGATCGTGCAGTTTGCGCTCAGATGGAAGTTCACGTTGCTCTGCAGCACGATCGGACCCGCGCAATACCAGTTGCCGGGCGGCACGACGACGCGGCCGCCGCCTTCGCGCACGCACGCGTCGATCGCGGCGAGAAACGCCGGACGCGAGTCGAAGGCGCCGGGCGCCGTCGTCCGGTCGGCACCGGGGCTCACCGGCGATTTCGCGACGTTCGTGTACGGCGACGTTTGCGGGACCGTCGCGCACGGACGCGCGCCGTAATGCGTGACGTCGAAGTCGCGCGCGCGGAATGCAAGCCGCGACACGTGCGCGAGCGACGCGGCGATCCGGGCGGCCGCGCCGTGCTCGCCCCAGATCAGGTCGACCGCGGACGACGCGGGCAGGTTGCCGGCCCAGGCGCGCGTGGCCGCGAGCGGGCCGCCGAGCACCGTGCCGCCGGCCAGTGCGCCGGTCCAGCCGAGGAAGGCGCGGCGCGACAGGCGCTTTAGCGAGCGCGAACGAACGGACGAAGACGGACGGCGGCGGGCAGCGGCCATGGACACTCCTTCAAGTCGATAGAGGGCGGGCGACGCGCCGGGCGGGCACGCCGATTATTCATACGTCGTCGTACTACTTGAAGCAGTCTAGTCGCGAATAGCGCGTTCGATGTATTTGTCGTTTACCCTGCTTATCTCCGGATTTCTGTCTAATGTGTGCGCCGACTCACGTTGGCAGTTTCCGTCGCGTTGACATACGTTGTCGTATGTTTATGCGCACAAACTGTCGCCCGCGGCGCGCGCCGCGTCTTCTCCGCCCCCGTGATTCCGCCCCCTGTTCAGCGGCCCGCCGCGCGCGCTATCGTGTCTGCTCCTTCACAACCAGGAGCCGCACTTGTCTTCCCGCCACGGAGTCGACCTCACCCGCGCCCGCGCGCTGTTCGACCGCGAGCGTCGCGCGTTCACCGAAGCCATGCCGATTTCCCGCGCGCTGTCCGCGGAAGCGGCGGAGCATCTGCTTTTCGGCGTGCCGTTGCACTGGATGCAGGATTGGTCGACACCGTTTTCGCTGTACGTGAAGGAGGCGCGCGGCGCGACGTTTACCGACGTCGACGGGCACCGCTACGTCGACTTCTGTCTCGGCGATACGGGCGCGATGTTCGGCCATGCGCCCGAGCCGGTCGCCCGCGCGCTCGCCGAGCAGGCGACACGCGGCTACACGACGATGCTGCCGAGCGAGGATGCCGCGTGGGTGTCGCGCGAGCTCGCGCGCCGGTTCCGCCTGCCGTTCTGGCAGTTCGCGCTGAGCGCGAGCGACGCGAACCGCTTCGTGCTGCGCTGGGCGCGCGCCGCGACGGGTCGCAACACGATCGTCGTGTTCAACGGCTGCTATCACGGCACCGTCGACGACGTCTTCGTCGATCTCGTCGACGGCCGCCCGGTGCAGCGCGACAGCCTGCTCGGGCAATCGTACGACCTGCTCGCGAACACGCGTGTCGTCGAATTCAACGATCTGGACGCGCTCGAAGCAGCGCTGAAGCACGACGACGTCGCGTGCGTGATCGCGGAACCCGCGATGACGAACATCGGCATGGTGCTGCCCGAGCCCGGCTTCTGGCGCGAGGCGCGCGCGCTCACGCGCCGCCACGGCACGCTGCTCGTGATCGACGAAACGCACACGATCAGCAGCGGCCCCGGCGGCTACGCGGTCGCGCACGATCTCGAGCCCGACGTGCTCGTGGTCGGCAAGCCGATCGCGGGCGGCGTGCCGTGCGCGGTGTACGGATTCAGCGCCGAATTCGCCGAACGCGCGAAGCAGGCGAAGCTGAACGCGCCGCCCGGCCATTCGGGCATAGGCACGACGCTGACGGCGAACATGCTCGCAATGCATGCGATGCGCGCGACGCTCGCCGAAGTCGCGACCGACGCCGCGTATGCGCACATGTTCGAACTCGCCGCGCGCCTCGCGGCAGGGCTCGAGCAGACGATCGCGAAACACGCGCTGCCGTGGTGCGTGACGCGCATCGGCGCGCGCACCGAGTTTCAGTTCGCGCCGGCACCGCCGCGCAACGGTACGCTCGCCGGCGCGCAGCTCGACAGCGAGCTCGAGCACATCGTGCATCTCTACCTGTTGAACCGCGGCGTGCTGATCACGCCGTTCCACAACATGATGCTCGTGTGCCCGCAGACGACGGCCGACGACGTCGACCGGCTCGTCGCCGCGTTCGACGCGTGCCTGAGCGAGCTGACCTGAGCGCTCGAACCGCGCGACGACACGCGCGGCCGGTCCGTCGTCGGTCACCGGATTGCGCGACAGCCGGACCGCTGGACCGCCGCGCGCATCGCTCACACACTCAGCGACAACTAAAGCTCGCCGCCGAATTGAGATCGCCCGAGCCGTTATAGCGCGCGACCTGCGGATACGGACACAGCGGCCGCGACCGCCCCGTGCCCCACGATGCGGGCACCTCCGCATTCGGCACCGGATTCGCCGCATCGCGCGCGGCCGCGACGATCGCACCGGGCGCCTGCCCCTGCTCGACCCACGCGACGAGCGGCGTCAGCATGTCGAACTGGTCGGTCGCCGGCCCGCCCGAGCAATGGTTCATCGCCGGCACCGGATAGAAGCGCGCGAAATCCGAAGCATCGCCGCCGTTCGCCTGCGCGAGCCGCGCATACCAGTCGCGCGTGTCGTTGAACGAGAACACGGGATCGCCGGTGCCGTGATACACGAGCAGCTTCGCACCGCGCTGCTTCAGCGCGCCGAGGTTCGTTTCGTCGGGCGGCGTCATGAACGACCATGCCGATTGCGTGTACGCGCCGCTCGTCGCGAAAATCGCCGGCGCATCGTTGTCCATGTCGAAGCCGAGCGCGAAACCGGCCAGGTTGGCGAGCGTCGACGCGGGCTTCGGCGGCGTCATGAACGTGAACGCCATCGCGGCCGGATCGAGCGCGATCGAGTTCGACTGCTTCCACGCGGCCCAGCCGCTGCCGGCCACGCCCGGATCGTACGGAAAGCTCGCGTAGAGTGCGGCGCCCGCGCTGTTGCGCGCACCGGCGAACACGTTCGCGAGCGCGGTCTTCTGTGCGGGCGTCAGACACGCACCGGTGCGCGTACCGTTCGCGCAGTCCGGTATGTCGGTGTCGAGGCTGAAGTGCGCCTGGCACGCGGCGACGTCCTGCACGATCCCGTCGGCCGCGCCGTCGAGCGCGTCGCATTTGGCGAGAATCGCCGCGCCGACGAAGCGGCGCTCCGCATCGTTGAATCCGCTGCGGATATCCGGCAGCCCGTTCGCGCCCGTCGCCGACGCGATCTTCGCGAACTGCTGCGCGCCGTACATCTCGCCGATCGCCGCCTTCGGCAGATGGAAGCCGGGATCGCCGGCGATGATCCCGTCGTAGTCGGCTGCGTTGCGCACGGCCGTGACCATCGCGTGACGGCCGCCGTTCGAACAGCCGCCGAAATAGCTGCGGTCCGGCGCCTTCCCGTATGCGATGCGGATCACCTGCTTCGCCATCGGCGTCAGCGCATCGACGGCGCCGTAGCCGTAATCGATACGCGCCTGCGGATCGACGCCGAACAGCGGATTCTGCGCGGCGCTGTGCCCGGAATCCGAGCTGATCACCGCGAAGCCCATCGCGAGCGCATCGGTCAGCGGGCCGCCGCCGCCGATTTCGCCGGTCGCGCTCACGACGTTGCCGTCGAGTCCGCCGTTCGCCTGATAGAAGAAACGGCCGTTCCAGGCCTTCGGCAGCCGCATCTCGAAGCCGATCGCATAGGTGTTGCCGTCGACCGCGCTCACGCGCTCGTTCATCTTGCCGACGATCACGCAGTGCTCGGGGACGGGCTTGCCGGCGACGGTCAGCGCGCCGGCCGCCGCGGTCGTCACCGACGCGAACGACGTGTTCGCGTACGCGAGCTTCGCGGCGAGCGCGTCGCAGGTCTGCGTCATCGCGGCCGGCGTCGCGGCGCTCAGATGCGTCGGTGCGGACGTCACCGAATCGTCGCCGCCGCACGCGGCGAGCAGTGCGGCCGACAGCGCCGCCGCGCACAGCAGTTTGCGGTTGATCATGTTGTCCTCGCGCGCTCGTCGAATCAGAACAGATGCTTGACGCCGACCATCGCGCCGAGCTGCCCCATCCCTTCGCCCGGCGTCGTGCCGGGGCCGCCGCCGCTGACCGCGTAGCGCGCATGCGCGCTGTTCCACAGATATGAAGTCTGCGCATAGACGGACGTGCGCTTCGTCAGCAGATACGTCGTGCGCAGCGTCGCCATCGTCGCGCGCGTGTCGTGCGCGCTGTTGACGATCCGGTAGCCTTCGCCGTCGACGATCAGATACGGCTTCACCGTGTACGACGCACCGACGAAGAACAGATCGGAATGCGCACCGGCCGCGGCCGGCGAACCGGTCGACACGCGGCGCCCGATCCAGCCCGCGCCGACGCGTGCGCCGCCGGCTTGCGCATACGCGCTCAGATGCACGCGCGCGTCCTTGCCCGCGCTGCTCGTGAAGGCGACCGGCGCGACGCCGTCGAAGAAGTTCGCGGCCGCACCGGTCCCGCCGCGCTGCTCTTCGTACGAGGCCGCCGCACCGAAATACGCGCTGTCGTACTTCAGCATCGCCGACCAGTTCCGGCATTCGACCGCATGGCCCGGCACCTGCCCCGCGCACGTGCCCTGCCCCGGCGAGTTGCCGGTGCCCGCGCCGTCGCGGCCGAACGAATACGCGGCGCCGAGCGTCACGCCGCGATAGGTGCCGATGTAGGTGACCGCGTTGTCGGCGCGGCCGTTCGGCACATACGCGTCGAGCGAGCCGAGGCCGTAGATGTCGGGGCCGATGATGTCGGCACCTTGCAGCGCGAGATACGTCATCGTGTACTGGCGGCCGAACGCGAGCGTGCCGAAGCCGCCCTTCAGGCCGACGAACGCCTGCCGGCCGAACAGCCGGCCGCCCTGCCCGAGATCGCCGCCGCGCACGTTGAAGCCGCTTTCGAGCACGAACACCGCCTGATAGCCGCCGCCGAGATCCTCGTTGCCGCGAATGCCCCAGCGCGACGGCATCTCGCCCGTCACCGCGGGCATCCGCACGACGTGATCGCCGGCCGCGTTCGCGTGCGTGACGAATTCGACGCCCGTGTCGACGATTCCGTACAGCGTCACGCTCGATTGCGCATGCGCGCCGGTCGCGGCGAGCGCGCATGCGCCGGCCGCCAGCAAGGCTTTGGTGTGCTTCATGATGAGTGTCTCCAGACCTGCGTCGATGTCGCGCTCTGACGGCGCGTCGGGTTGAAAGAAGGAACTCAGTCCTGCGCGTGCGGCCGGCGGATCAGCAGCAGCGCGGCGATCGCGGCGACGAGCGTGACGGGGATGCTCGCGCCGATCACGACCGACGCGCTGCGGCCCATCGCGAGCAGTTCGGCGGCGGCGAGCGGCCCGACGACCGAGCCGAGCCGCCCGACGGCCACCGCGGAGCCCACGCCGGTGCCGCGCATCGCGGTCGGGTAGTAGATCGCGGCGAGCGCATACAGCACCGACTGGCCGCCGACGACGAACATCCCGGCCGAGAACGCGGCGACGGACAGCCACATGAGCCCCGGCGCGATCGCGAGCGCGGCAAGCGACAGCACGATCCCCGCATACATGCCGCCGACGACGCGCGCGGGCCGCATCCGGTCCATCGACATGCCGATGCCGAGCACGCCGAGGCCGCTGCCGATGTTGAAGAAGATCTGCACGATGCCGGCCTGGCCGCGCGCGAGCCCTTTCGCGGCCATCAGCGACGGCAGCCAGTTCAGCAGGAAATACAGCACGATCAGCGTGCAGAAGTAGCTGATCCACAGTGCGAGCGTCGAGCCGGTGCGGCCGCCGCCGAACAGCGTGTCGCGCACGCCGGCGCGCGCGGCGCCCGACGCGCTGACGTCGAGAAACGCGCGCGACTCGGGCAGCAGCGCGATCAACAGCGGCGCGAGCAGCAGCGGCCCGACGCCGCCGACGTAGAAGATGTGACGCCACTCGGTGTCGCCCGCGAGCAGCACGCCGATCAGCGACGCGATCACGCCGCCGAACGGAATCCCGCAGTACATGACGGCGACCGCGCTGCTGCGCGAGCGCGCGCCGACCGCCTCGGACGACAGCGCGATCAGGTTCGGCATCGCGCCGCCGAGGCCGAGCCCCGTGAGCGCACGCACGACGACGAGCATCGCGAAGCTCGATACCTGCGCGGTCGCGATCGACAGCAGCCCGAACAGGCATACCGACGCGATCAACACCTGTTTGCGGCCGATCCGGTCCGCGAGCCAGCCGCCGAGCATCGCGCCCGGCAGCAGCCCGAACGTGCCCGCGCTGAATGCAATGCCCATCTGCGAAACGGTCAGCCCGAATTCATGCGCCATGCGCGGCGCGGCGACGCCGACCGACTGCAGGTCGAGCCCCTCGAGCAGCGCGATCGCGAAACACAGACCGAGCGTCGTCGCGACGGCCGGCCTCTCGGCAACGGAAGTGTCCATGTCGTCTCCAAACCTGGACCCGCACGCGATGCGACCGCACCTGCGCGAGGGCTTTGTCGTAACCGGATCATGATCGGCTTTATCAGGCTGCCTGATTCTATGTCCGAAATAAAATCCGCGCGGCGTGCTGACGTGCGGACCGTCGTTCCATCGAAGGACGCGACGATTTAATAACAGGTAACCTGATATTTCAAGTACGAAACGGGCCGGTGTTAACCCGCAACGCGCGCGGAAACGGGCCGACCGGGCCGTGGGGAAGCCGACGAAACGGTCGTGCTCAGTCGCGCAGATTGCGCACGAACAGCTCGAGCGTGCGCTGGACCTGCGCGACGTCGTCGGCGGTCAGGTCGTCGCCGAGCATGCGGCGCTCGAGCGGGCGCAGCACCTGTTCGCATTCGCGCAGGATCGCCGAGCCTTCGTCGGTCAGGCGCAGCAGGATCACGCGGCCGTGGCTCGGGTCGGCCTCGCGCGTGACGAAGCCGCGCGCGGCCATCGCGCTCATCACCTCGTTCGCCGATTGCGGCGTGATGAACGAGCGCACCGCGAGCTGCGCGTTCGACAGCGCACCGCGCGCCTCGAGCACCGACAGCGCCGTGTACTGCGCGAGCGTCACGCCGAGCGGCGCGAGCGCGTCGCTCATCTGACGCCGCAGCAGGCGGTCGAGATTGCCGATCAGGTAGGTCAGCCGCTGCTGCGTGCGCACGCGCGGCCGGGCTTCGGTGACGCGGGCGGCGCGCTTCGCGCCGGCCGGTTTGGCGGGGGTCGAACTCATGAACGTGTCGGAATCGATATCGCGGGCCATCTTACCTCACGCGCTGCGCGTGCCGACAGCGGTCGTGCCGGGCGTTGCGTCGCCGCGCGTCGGGCAGCGGCATGCGCTGCGCGACGCTGTATACAGCACGCCTCCAATCGGCGCCATTCCTTCGTGGTTTACCCGTGAATTCGCGCGATTCCACTTGATTTCGTCTCGGCGATGTATACATTCTTATCAAGCAACCTGATAATCCATCACGCCGCGATCGCTCGCGGCGCGCACGTTTTCCGCTACCGATGACGACCGTCGACACGCCCGCTTCCGACACGCGCCCTGCCGCGTCCCCGTCCCAGACCGTCCGCGCGCTGCTCGGGCTGCGCGAACTCATCGTCGGCGGCGAACTCGGCCCCGGCGAGCGCATCTCCGAGCTGTGGGTCGTCGAGCGGCTCGGCGTGTCGCGCACACCGGTGCGCGCGGCGCTGATCCGGCTGCAGGAAGAAGGGCTGATCGAGCCGATCGCGACCGGCGGCTTTGCGGTACGTGCGTTTTCCGCGCGCGAGATCGGCGACGCGATCGAGCTGCGCGGCACGCTCGAAGGGCTGGCCGCGCGTTTCGCGGCCGAGCGCGGCGTGCCGGCGTCGACATTGCGCAGCCTGCATGCGTGCGCGGACGAAATCGACGGACTGCTGGCCGGCCCGCTGACCGACGAAACCTTCTCGCGCTACGTCGACGCGAACGCGCGCTTTCACCGCCTGCTCGCCGGCGCGGCGGGCAGCGACGTCGTCGCGCGGCAGATCGACAAGGTCGCGACGCTGCCGTTCGCGTCGGCGAGCGCGTTCGTCGTCGTGCAGTCGCTCGATCCGCGTGCACGCGAAACGCTCGTCGTCGCGCAGGCGCAGCATCGCGCGGTGCTCGATGCGATCGCGCGCCGCCAGGGCGCGCGGGCCGAAGCGCTGATGCGCGAGCACGCGCAGATCGCGCACGACAACCTGCGGCGCGTGCTCGACAACCAGCGGGCGATGACGAAGCTCGCGGGCGGCAACCTGATCCGTCGCGACGCCGGCTGAGCGGCGCGCGGCATTTTCTCGTGCGGCGCGCGACGCGCCGCTTTTCCGAAGACGAACATGGCGTGCAAGCACGCCCTGGAGGAGACGCATGTTCCTGAAAAACGCCTGGTATGTCGCGTGTACGCCCGACGAATTCGCGAGCAAGCCGCTCGGCCGGCAGATCTGCGGCGAGCGCATGGTGTTCTTTCGCGACGGCGCGGGCACGGTCGCCGCGCTCGAGGATTTCTGCCCGCATCGCGGCGCGCCGCTGTCGCTCGGCACCGTGCGCGACGGCCATCTCGTCTGCGGCTATCACGGGTTGACGATGGGCGCGGACGGCAAGTGCACGAGCATGCCGTGCCAGCGCGTCGGCGGCATTCCGGCGATCCGCCGCTATCCGGCCGTCGAGCGCTACGGCTTCGTGTGGGTGTGGCCGGGCGATCCCGCGCAGGCCGACCCGGCGACGATCCACGCGCTGCACTGGGCCGACGATCCGGGCTGGGCATACGGCGGCGGCCTCTATCACATCGACTGCGACTACCGGCTGATGATCGACAACCTGATGGATCTCACGCACGAGACCTACGTGCATGCGTCGAGCATCGGGCAGCCGGAGATCGAGGAAGCGCCGCCGACGACGAAGGTCGACGGCGACACGGTCACGACGAGCCGCTTCATGGAAGGCATCGTGCCGCCGCCGTTCTGGGCCGCCGCGTTGCGCGGCAACGGGCTTGCCGACGACGTGCGCTGCGATCGCTGGCAGATCTGCCACTTCACGCCGCCGAGCCACGTGATGATCGAGGTCGGTGTCGCGCATGCGGGCAAAGGCGGCTATCACGCCGACCCGCGCGACAAGGTGTCGAGCATCGTCGTCGACTTCATCACGCCGGAGACCGAGACCTCGATCTGGTACTTCTGGGGGATGGCGCGCAGCTTCGCGGTCGACGATCGCGCGTTGACCGACACGATCCGCAAAGGCCAGGGCGCGATCTTCGCCGAGGATCTGGACATGCTCGAAGCGCAGCAGCGCAACCTGCTGCGCTGGCCGGACCGGCCGCTGCTGAAACTGAACATCGATGCGGGCGGCGTGCAGTCGCGCCGCGTGCTCGACCGGCTGATCGAACAGGAGCGCGCCGCCGCGCTGTCGTGCTGACCCTCGCGCCGCGTCCGCGCGCACGCGCGGCGCGGCGCCCTCATTGACCGTTGCCATGAAAGTCACGCTTCTCCGCAAGCTTCCCGTCGCGACCGACATCTGCATGTTCGAACTCGGGCCGGCCGACGGCGCCGCGCTGCCGCCGTTTACGGCCGGCGCGCATATCGACGTCCATCTCGGCGGACTCGTTCGCCAGTATTCGCTGTGCAACAGCCCGTCGGAGGCGGGCGTCTACCGGCTCGGCGTGCTGCGCGAGCGCGAATCGCGCGGCGGCTCGGTCGCGATGCATGCGTGCGAGCCCGGCACGACGCTCGAGATCGGCGAGCCGCGCAATCACTTCCCGCTCGATCCGCATGCCGCGCACAGCGTGCTGCTCGCCGGCGGCATCGGCATCACGCCGCTGCTCAGCATGGCGCTGCATCTGGCCGAGACCGCGCGATCGTTCGAACTGCATTACTGCGCGCGCGAACCGGCACGCGCGGCGTTCGTCGACCGGCTCGATACGCCGCCGCTGAACGCGCGCACGCGGCTGTGGTTCGACGATGCACCTGCCGGGCAGCGCATCGATTTCGCGCAGGTACTCGGCAAGCCCGATGCGCACACGCATCTGTACGTGTGCGGGCCGGCCGGGTTCATCGCGGCGGTGCTCGGCGCGGCGGCGCAGGCCGGGTGGGATCCGGCGAACGTGCATCGGGAGTACTTTGGTGCTGCCGGCGTAGGTGCTACCGGCGTAGGTGCTACCGGCGTAGGCGCTGCCGGCGTACGCGCGGTCGGCGTAGGCGCGGCCGGCTTAAGTGCGGCCGGCTTAAGTGCGGCCGGCGAAAGCGAAACATCGGCAGCAGCAACAGCCGATGGTCCGTTCCAGGTATCGCTCGCGCAATCGGGCCGCGTCGTCGACGTGCCGGCCGGTACGACGATCGTCGAAGCGCTGCGCGGCTGCGGGATCGAGGTGCCCGTGTCGTGCGAGCAAGGCGTCTGCGGCACGTGCCTCACGCGCGTGCTGTCCGGCACGCCCGATCATCGCGACGTCTACCTGACCGACGACGAACGCGCGGCCAACGATCAGATGCTGCCGTGCTGTTCGCGCGCGCTCACGCCGATGCTCGTGCTCGATCTCTGAGAGGGCCGCGCGGCGCAAGCCGCGCAGGCCGAAGTGCAGCCGCTACGTTTCGCGGCAAACGCCGCGCGCCGACGCCGCGCGTTGCATGCATGGCGACATGCAATGCAGTGCGCAGCGCGCACCGCGCAACGGCATCGGCGCGCATGCGGCCTCAGCCGTGTCGCGCGATGCGCTCGACGTCGGCGAAGATCAGTCCCGCTTCCGCATCGTCGCGCGCATCGGCCGCATACATGGCCTCGACCAGCGCCGCCCGATGCGCGAGCACCGCGCGCTGATTGATCGAGCCCTTGTCGGTCACTTCGCCGAGATCGAGCGACGGCGGTTCGTCGAGAATCCGCAGCCGCGTGATGAGCGTCGCGCTGCCGGTCGCGTCGCGGTTCAGCCGCGCGAGCAACTCGGCGAAGAACGCGCGCACGGCCGGCGCGCGCAGCACCGCACGCAGGTCGGCATCGGGCGCGGCGCCCGCGAGACGGCGGCAGTCGTCGATGCGCGGAAAGATCATCACGCCCACATCGTCGCGGTTCATCCCCGTCACGACCGCGTCCTGCACATACGGCGCGCCGTTCGAAATGATGCGCGCGCGCATCGGCCCGACGCTGACGAACGTACCCGACGACAGCTTGAAATCCTCCGCGATGCGGCCGTCGAACATCAGCCCGATCTCGGGCCGCTGCGGATCGACGAAGCGCACCGCATCGCCGCTGCGGTAATAGCCCTCGTCGTCGAACACGTCGCGCGCGTCCGCGTCGTTCGCGCGCCAGTAGCCGGCCATCACGTTCGGCCCGCGAAAGCGCGCCTCGAGCTTGCCGTCGACGGGCACGAGCTTCGCGTCGCAGCCCGGCGCCGGCAGGCCGATGTAACCGGCCGCCGAGAACGGTCCGGTCGTGAACATGCACGACGGCGCGGCCTCGGTCATCCCGAGCCCCGCCATGATCCGGATACGCTCGCCGCAGTGCGCGAGCGTCACGCGCTCGAGGCGATCCCATGCGGCCTGCGACAGCCCCGCGCCGGCGAAGAAATAGAGCTTCACGCGCGAAAAGAACGTGCGGCGCAGCGCGGCGTCCGTTTCGAGCGCGGCGGTCAGTTCTTCCCAGCCCTTCGGCACGTTGAAGTAGACGGTCGGCGCGATCTCGCGCAGGTTGCGCAGCGTCTCGTCGAACTTGCCCGCGACCGGCTTGCCGTCGTCGATGTAGAGCGTGCCGCCGTTGTAGAGCGCGATCCCGACGTTGTGGCTGCCGCCGAACGTGTGATTCCACGGCAGCCAGTCGACCAGCACCGGCGGCTCGATGCCGAACTGCGGAAACGTTTCGAGCAGCATCTGCTGATTGCTGCACAACATCCGGTGCGTGGTCGGCACCGCCTTCGGCAGCCGCGTCGAACCCGACGTGAACAGGAATTTCGCGATCCGGTCGCCCGTCACCGCGTCGTGCGCCGCATCGACGTCGCGCGGCACCGTATCGAGCAGCGACGCGAAGCGCGTCGCGCCCGGCATGCCGTCGCGCGCCGACACGATCACGCGTTCGACGTCGGCCGGCACCGCTGCATCGAGCGCCGCGCGGTAGGCGTCGCCGTCGGACGCGAAGACGAGCCCCGGCGTCAGCACTGCGAGCGCGTGACGCAGCTTGCCGTAGTCGCTCGACACGAGCGAATACGCGGGCGACAGCGGCGCATACGGAATGCCGGCCCACATCGCGCCGAACGCGATCTGCAGATGCTCGAGATCGTTGCCGGACAGGATCGCGATCGGCCGCTCGACCGACAGGCCGCGATCGAGCAGCGTCTGGCCGATCGCGCGCGCGCGTTCGAGCATCTGCGCATACGTGATGCCGATCCACGCGCCGTCCGCGCCGCGCCTTGCGACGAGCCAGCGATCCGGATGCGCCTGCGCGCCGCTGACGAGCCGGTCGGTGAGCCGGCGCGGATACGCGCCGAGCGGCGTCGCCGCGCGCAGATACCAGCAGCCGTCGCGCTGCACGATCTCCGGCGGCGCCGTGCCGATCGCGACCGGCCGGTAGCCGGCGGGAACGGTCTGCGCGGCCGCGTCGCCGCGCGATTGGGTCGGGTCCGCTTCCAAGTGTTGTCTCCGTGCGGTTCCGGCGCGCGTGCGCCTGCGCTCGGCCGGAACGTCGTTGTATCGTGATCGCGGCTGCGACGCGCGCAGCCCGTGCCGATCGTCAGATCGGGTAATGCCGCGGCGCGGTCTGCACCGTGATCCAGCGCAGATCCGTGAATTCGGCGATCGACGCCTTGCTGCCGAAGCGTCCGTAGCCGCTCGCCTTCACGCCGCCGAACGGCATCTGCGCCTCGTCGTGCACGGTCGGCCCGTTGATGTGGCAGATGCCCGATTCGATCCGCTTCGCGAGCTGCATCGCGCGCGCGATGTCGCGGCTGAACACGGCCGCCGACAGCCCGTATTCGCTGTCGTTCGCGGCCGCGAGTGCGGCCTCGTCGTCGTCGACGCGCTGCACGGTCACGACGGGCCCGAACGATTCGTCCGCGTAGAGCTTCATGTCGCGCGTGACGCCGTCGACGATCGTCGGCTGCATCACCGCGCCGTCGACCTCGCAGCCGAGCGGCAACGCGGCGCCGTGCGCGTGCGCATCGGCGACGAGCGCCGCGATGCGTTGTGCGGCCGCCGCGCTTTCGAGCGTGCCGAGCACGACGCCCGGCGCGGCCGGATTGCCGGCCTTCAGCGTGCGCGCCTTCGCGACGAGCTTGTCGACGAACGCATCGGCGACGTTGCGATCGACGATCACGCGCTCGGTCGACATGCAGATCTGCCCCTGGTTGAAGAACGCGCCGAACGCGACCGCATCGACGGCCGCATCGAGATCCGCGTCGTCGAGCACGAGCACCGGCGCCTTGCCGCCGAGTTCGAGCAGCGCGGGTTTCAGATGCTGCGCGGCGAGCGTCGCCACGATGCGGCCGACGCGCGTCGAGCCCGTGAAGTTGACGCGCCGCACGGCCGGATTCGCGATCAGCCGCTCGACGATCGCCGGTGCGTCGTGCGGCGCATGCGTGATCACGTTGACGACACCGTCGCCGAGCCCCGCGTCGTGCAGCACGCTGCCGATCAGCCGGTGGACGCCGGGGCAACCTTCCGACGCCTTCAGCACGACCGTGTTGCCGCAAGCGAGCGGCATCGCGAGCGCGCGCGTCGCGAGGATCACGGGCGCATTCCACGGCGCGATGCCGAGCACGACGCCGCACGGCTGGCGCACGGCCATCGCGAGGCTGCCCGGCACGTCGGACGGAATCACGGCGCCGTCGATCTGCGTCGTCATCGCGGCGGCCTCGCGCAGCATGTTCGCCGCGAGCATCACGTTGAAGCCGTACCAGTTCGCCATCGCACCGGTTTCCGCGCGGCCGATCTCGATGAACTCGCCGGTGCGCGCGTCCATCGCGTCAGCCGCCGCGAGCAGCCGGCGGCGACGTTCGGTCGGTGCGAGCGCCGCCCAGCCGGGAAACGCGCGCGCGGCGGCCGCGACCGCGGCATCCGCATCGTCAAGCGTCGCCGCCGCCGCGCGCGAGGCGACCTGGCCGGTCGCCGGATCGATCCGGTCGAACGTCGCGCCGTCCGACGCGCCGCGCGACACGCCGTCGATCAACAAACTCACTTCGTGCATTTCGCTGTCTCCGCTCAGTTTCGGCCCAGGTCGGGTTGCGCCGCGTCGCCGCTCAGCGCTTGTACGCCTGCAGGCCCGGCTTGATGCTCTTTTCGTCGAGGAACTGCTTGAGCCCCTGCTCGCGGCCGCCTTCCGGATCGCGATAGTTGGCCTGGTCGAGCTTCGCGTACAGGTAGTCCTCGTTTTGCTCCCACGTCAGTTCGCGGCACCGCTTGAAGCCGTGCTTCGCGTTGCGGATCACGACCGGATTCTTGTCGAGCAGCTTCGCGGCGAGCGCACGCACCTCGTCGCGCAACTGCGCGCGCGGCACGCTCTTGTTGACGAGGCCCATCTGCGCGGCCTGCTGGCCCGTGAACGTGTCGCCGGTCATGATGTAGTAGAGCGCCTGACGATGACCGACCGTATCGGCCATTGCCTTGCTGACCAGATTGCCCGGCGGAATGCCCCAGTTGATCTCGGACAGCCCGAACACCGCCTCGTCGGCCGCGATCGCGAGATCGCAGGCGACGAGCGGCGAGAAGCCGCCGCCGAAGCACCAGCCGTTGACCATCGCGATCGTCGGCTTCGCGTACATGCGCAGCAGCTGCCACTGCCAGCGGCTCGCGTCGCGGCGAATCTTTTCCTGCAGGATTTCGGGGCCCGCATCGACTTCGCGGAAATATTCCTTGAGATCCATCCCGGCCGTCCATGCGTCGCCTTCGCCGGTCAGCACGAGCACCTGCGCTTCGGGGTCGAGTTCGATCGCTTCGAGCACGTCGATCATTTCCGCGTTCAGCGTCGGGCTCATCGCGTTGCGCTTCTCGGGACGATTCAGCGTCACCCACGCAATCCCGCCCTCGACGGCGACTTTCACGGTTTTCCAGCGACCTTCGTAACTCATCTTCGTTCTCCAATGACAGTGCCGCCCGTTGCGACTCGCCGCCAATTTACTATCAGGTAGCCTGATATGTAAAGCGGATTGGACGCGCGTCCGGACAAACCCCTAAACGGGTGCGAACGCGGTGTGGCGTGCCGTGTCCGACGCGGCGCCGCAGGCATGCGCGCGCGACGGCGGGCGCCGGTGGAGCGATCGAGGAGGCGAGTTTTCGTGGAAAACGGGAGTCGCGATGCGGAGGCGCAGCGCGCGGATGACGTGCGGTTTTCGACGACGTATTCGGCGCCGTATTGGTCGCCGTCGTGCCGCGGCGCGGCGCGGCGCGAGTAACGAAAGTGTGCGGCGCACGACGCGCAGGCAGCGAAGCAAAGCGCGCGGCGGCACGGCGATTGCCGCGCGCGCCGCCGCGTCGCGCGATCAGGTCCCGACGCCGCGCTTCAGCGCGAATCGCGCGGTCGGCAGCCCCGCATGCCGCGTCGTCGCGACGAACACGCCGCCGGCGTGCGGATCGTCGGCAAGCGCATCGTCGGCCAGGCCGACGCGCGCGCTCGTCACGTAGAGCCGGCCTTCGCCGTCGAGCGCCGGGCAGCTCGGCTGCGCGGTGGGCACGTCGACACGCTCGGTCTCGATGCCGTCGGGGCCGTAACGCACGACGCGCCGGCCGCCCCACTGCGCGCTCCACAGCCCGCCGTCGCGGTCGACCGTCGCCCCATCCGGATCGCCGTCCGGATCGGTCAGACGCGCGAACGACCGCACGCCGGACACGCCCGCACGGCTGTAATCGCCGACGAAGATCTCGCGCACCATCGAATCGCAGAAGTACATCTTCGTGCCGTCGGGCGAGAACGCGATGCTGTTCGCGATCGCGGCCGGCGGCAGCGCGAGCCGCTCCAGCACGCGATCGGGACCGAGCCGGTAGAACCCGCCGACCGCGCGCGGCGGCTCGCCGCCTTCGTCCTTCATCCCGAACACGAACGCGCCGAACGGATCGCAGCGGCCGTCGTTCAGGCGCGTCGGCAGTTCGGGCTCGACGTCGACGATCCGCGTGAACGCGCCGCTGCGCAGATCGAAGAACGCGAGATGCGTCGCGAGCCCGACGAGCAGCACGTCAGGATCATCGGTCAGCGCGAAGCAGGCGAGACGCTCGGGCATCGGCCACTGCGCGAGCGCGGAGCCGTCCGCGCGGCAGCGCCACAGCCGCGCGCCTTCGATGTCCGTCCAGTACAGCGTATTCGTTGCGTCGCACCACGTCGCGCCCTCGCCGAGCGCGTTGCGGCAGTCGGCCAGCAGCGAAGCCGCCGCGGCCGGTCGATTCTGTTGCATGCCGTCTCCCGATAATCGATGCTCAGGCGGCGCGCACGCTCAGATCTTCATCGCGCGCCGCTGGTTGCGACGATACTGGTCGAACAGCACCGCGAGCAACAGAATTCCGCCGCGTATCAGATATTGGTAAAAGGTCGGCACGTTCAGCAGGCTCATCGCGTCCTGCACCGAGCCCATGATCAGCACGCCGACGAGCACGCCGGAAATCGTCGCGACGCCGCCCGTCAGCGACACGCCGCCGAGCACGCACGCGGAGATCACGCCGAGCTCGAGGCCGACCGAGGTCTTCGGATCGCCGAGGCTCATCCGCGACGCGAGCATCACGCCTGCAAAGCCGGTCACGAGCCCTTGCAGCACGAACACGGTGATCTTGATCCGCATCACGGGCAGCCCCGCGAGCAGCGCGGCCTCGCCGTTGCCGCCGACCGCGAGCACGTTCTTGCCGAACACCGTCTTGCGCAGCAGGAAGCCGAACACGACGAAGCCGACGATGTTGCTCCAGATCGGATACGAGATGCCGAGGAACGAGCCGCCGCCGAGATCGAAGAAGCGCTCCTCGGAGATCATCACCGCGTCGCCGTTCGACGTGATGAACGCGAGGCCGCGCACGACCTCCATCATCGCGAGCGTGACGATCAGCGAGTTGATGCGCCAGCGCGCGATCAGCACGCCGTTGACGAGGCCGACGGCGCCGCCCGCGAGTACGCCGGCCGCGATGCCGAGCACGACGCTGTGCGTCGCCGTGATCAGCGTCG
Source organism: Burkholderia sp. BC1 (assembly GCF_052683555.1). Taxonomy (NCBI): domain Bacteria; kingdom Pseudomonadati; phylum Pseudomonadota; class Betaproteobacteria; order Burkholderiales; family Burkholderiaceae; genus Burkholderia; species Burkholderia sp. BC1. The sequence continues at coordinate 9,212 of NZ_JBQYLP010000022.1, read as the reverse complement.
AAGCCACGACGCCCGAGAACGCGACGATCGACGCGACCGACAGGTCGACCTCGCCGAGCGCGAGCACGAACATCATCGTCACGGCGATCGAGCCGATCAGCGTGACCGACAGCAGCAGGCCCTGGATGTTGCGCGGCGTGAGGAAGTCCGGCACGGTCAGCGACAGCGTCGCGAACAGCACGGCGAACACCATCACGATGCCGGAGCGGTTGATCAGTTGCCACACGCCGCCGCGTGCGCGTACGGGGACGGCGGCCGCGTCGGGGGACGGGGAAGTCTGTTGGGGTTGCATCGCCTGGCTCATGTCATTGCATTCCGTTTGTCACGCGTTCGCGCATCCGTCAGCGCGGCAGCGCGAGCTTGATCAGCGTATCGGGCGTCGCCTGCGCCTTCGCGACTTCGCCGGCGATACGCCCTTCCTTCATCACGACGATCCGGTCCGACACGCCGATCACCTCGGCGAGATCGCTCGAGACGAGGATCACCGTGCGGCCCGCTTCCGCGAGTTCGTAGAACAGGTTGTAGATTTCGGCGCGCGCGCCGACGTCGATGCCGCGCGTCGGCTCGTCCATCAGGAACACGTCGATGCGCTCGGCCAGCCAGCGCGCGAGCACGACCTTCTGCTGGTTGCCGCCGGACAGCGCGCCGATCGGCGTGTCGCCGTCGCGCGTCTTGATCGCGAGCCGCTCGATATAGCGCTGCGCGAGCTCGCGTTCGCGCCGCGCGTCGAGCAGCATCCGCGCGGGGCTGAAATGCCGGCGTGCACTGATGTTCAGGTTGTCGGCGACCGACGCGATCGCGACGATCCCTTCCTGCTTGCGGTCCTCCGGGCACAGCGCGATGCCGGCACGCACCGCGTCGCGCGGGCTCGCGAACGCGACGCGCCGCCCGTTCAGCTCGACGTGCCCGGCACTCGGCCGTGCGGCGCCGTACAGCAGCTTCATCAGCTCCGAGCGACCGGCGCCGACGAGCCCGAAGAAGCCGACGATCTCGCCGCGGCGCGCGGCGAACGACACGGGCTCGGCGAGGCCGGGCCCCATCAGCCCCTTCGCTTCGAGCAGCACGTCGCCGGCCGTGCGCGGCCGATAGCCGTAGACGTCCTGGATCGAACGCCCGACCATGCAGCCGATCAGCCGGTCGCGGTCGAGATCGGCGACCGACTCGAACGTCTCGATCTTGCGGCCGTCGCGAAACGCCGTCACGCGGTCGCACAGCGCGTCGACTTCCTCCATCCGGTGCGTGACGTAGATGATCGCGCGGCCGTCCGCGCGCAGCGCGCGGATGATGCGGGACAGCTGCGCGGTTTCGCGCGCCGAGAGCGAACTCGTCGGCTCGTCGAACGCGATCACGCGCGCATCGCGCATCAGCGCCTTGCCGATCTCGATCATCTGGCGCTGACCGATCGACAGGTACTTCACCGGCACGTGCGGATCGATCCGCTCGCCGAGCCGTTCGAGCGCGTCGAGTGCGCGCGCGGCCAGCGTGCGTTCGTCGACCACGCCGAGCCGGCTCGGCAGCTGCCCGAGCATCAGGTTCTCGGCGACCGTCAGCTCGGGTACCAGATGCAGTTCCTGATAGATGATCGCGATGCCCGCTTCGAGCGCCGCGCGGGTCGACGCGAAGCGCTGCACCTCGCCGTTCAGCGTCAGCGTGCCGGCCTGCGGCTGGTTCACGCCGGACAGCACCTTCAGCAGCGTCGACTTGCCGGCGCCGTTCTCGCCCATCAGTCCGTGCACTTCGCCGGCGCGCACCGACAGCGACACGCCGTCGAGCGCGCGCACGCCCGGAAAGCTCACCGTGATCCCGTCGAGCGCGAGCAGCGCATCGCGCTGCACGGGCGCCGAAGCCGCGGCGGGAGGGGCGGCGGCCGTCATCGTCTGCGTCGTCATCGCGTCCTCGCTCGCGCCGCTCAGATGCCGAGCTCGGCGCGCACCGCCTGCCAGTTGCTGCGCGTCATCAGCTTGCCGCTCGTCTGCGTATCGGCGGGCGGCATCTTGCCGTTGCGGATCCAGTCGACGAGGTTCTGCGTGCTTTCCTTGCCGTGATTCGTCGAGCTGACCGCGATCGTGCCGAAGAAGCCGGTCGGCTCCTTCTTCTGGAATTCCGCGAACGCCTCGCCCGCACCGTTGATGCCGACGCCGATCACGTCGGCCGCCGGAATGTGCAGCTGTTCGGTCGCGCGCACGGCGCCGAGCACGGTTTCCTCGTTCAGCGCGTAGATCACCCACTTCTTCACGTTCGGGTGACGCGCGAGCACCGGTGCCGCCGCGCTGAAGCCGCCTTCGTCGTCGGTCGTCTTCTGCGGTGCGTCGAAGATGTTCTCCTTGCGGAAGCCGTTCGCGAGCAGCGCCTGCGTCGCGCCGTCGGTACGCAGCTTCGCGGTCGGCAGTTCGTAGTTCGTGATGCGCAGCGCGCCGACTTCCTCAGGCTTCCAGCCGCGCCGCTTCATCTCGTCGGCGATCGCCTGGCCGACCTGGTTGCCGATCTTCGTCGCCGACATGCCGAGGTGCGGCACGTTCGCGAGCGGCTTGCCGGTCGAATCGACGAGCTGGTCGTCGACGGTCACGAACTTCATGTTGTAGCGCTTCGCGCGCGCGGCGATCGCCGGCCCGAGCCGCACGTCGGGCGCGCAGATCACGAAGCCCTGCGCGCCTTGCGAGCCGAGGTTGTCGATCGCGGCCAGCACCTTCTCGCCGTCCGGCGTGCCGATCTTCACGACCGAGAAGTTCTCCTTCTGGCCGAGCGCGGCCGCCGCGTTCTGTTCGTTGATGAACCAGGCCTGCTCAGGCATCTTGACGAGGAAGCCGATCTTCAGCGGCGCATCGGCGCGGGCCGTGCCCTGCATGCCGAGCGGCGCGATGCACAGCGCGGCCAGCAGCGCGCGCAACAGGGTTCTGCGATTCGTGCGAAACATGTCTTTGTCTCCTTGTATGACTCTGTGTGTGTGGTGGTTCTCGAAGGTGATGCGCGTGCGGCCGCCGCGCTCAGCGGCCGAACGCTTCGGTGTCGACGCGGCGGCCGAACAGGAACGCGTCGGCGACGAGCCGCAGCGGCCGCACGTCGACGTCGCTTTCGCGGCGCGCGATCAGCGCATGAAACTGCGCATAGAGCGCCGGATACTCGCGCGCCGGCCCGACTTCGACCGGCTCGCCCGCGATCGACAGCTTCGCGCCGCCCGCGCTGATCGCGAGCACGCCGTCGGCCGTGTCGACCGCGATCTCCCATTGCTCGACCGGGCCGTGGCGCCAGTCGAATTCCGCATGCACGGGCACGCCGTCGGTATCCGCGCATTCGAGCTCGGCCGCGATCGGCGTCTGCGTGTCGCTCGGCACGACGAGCGTCGCCTCGCGCAGCACGAGCTCGCGCGGCAGAATCCGCGTGACGATCGACAGCGCGTTGATGCCCGGATCGAACACGCCGAGGCCGCCCGGCTCCCAGATCCATTGCTGCCCCGGATGCCAGCGGCGCACGTCCTCCTTCCAGCGCACCTGCACCGCGCGGATCTCGCGCGTCGCGAGCCATGCGCGCGCCGGTTCGACCGCGCTCGCGCAGCGCGAATGCCAGGTTGCGAACAGCGTGAGGCCGCGCGACCGCGCGAGCGCCTCGAGCGCGGCCACTTCGCCGAGCGTCGCGCCCGGCGGCTTCTCGAGCATCACGTGCTTGCCGGCGTTCAGCGCCGCGCGCGCCTGCGCGTAGCGCACCTGCGGCGGCGCGCACAGCGACACGGCGGCGAGCTCGGGTTCGCCGGCCAGCAGCGCGCCCAGATCCGGATAGTTCCGCACGCCGGTGACTTCCGCATGACGGCTCGCGCATGCGGTCAACGCGAAACCGGGCTCGGCGGCAATCGCCGGCAAATGCTGGTCGCGGGCAATCTTGCCGATCCCGACGACACCCAGCGAAACGACTTGGCTCATCGTGCGCTCCTTGGTTCGTTGCTCAGCGTGCCCAGCGCAGCACGAGCGGATCGAGACGGCGCGCGATCGCGATCAGCTCCGCGCGCGTGTCCGGATGCAGCGTCGGCATCGGATGCCGCGGCGCCTCGCACGCGATCACGCCGCCTTCGCGCATCAGCGCCTTCGCGGTCAGGATCCCGGACTGCCGGTTCTCGTGGTTGATCAGCGGCAGCCACGTCTGATAGCGCGCGAACGCGTCGTCGTGGCGCCCTTCGCGATGCGCTTCGAGGATCGGCCGGATGCCGTCCGGATACGCACCGCCCGTCATCGCACCGGTCGCGCCGGCGTGCAGGTCGGCGAGCAGCGTGATCGCTTCCTCGCCGTCCCACGGCCCTTCGATCGCGTCGCCGCCGAGCCGGATCAGCTCGCGCAGCTTGTTCGCGGCGCCCGGCGTCTCGATCTTGAAGTACGCGACGTGCTCGATCTCGCGCGCCAGCTGCGCGAGAAACGGCGCGGACAGCACCGTGCCGCTCGCCGGCGCGTCCTGGATCATGATCGGAATCGACAAGGCGTCCGACAGGCGCGCGTAGAACGCGTGGATCTGCGCTTCCGGCACGCGGAACGTCGCGCCGTGATACGGCGGCATCACCATCACCATCGCCGCGCCGAGCTGCTGGGCGCGTACGCTGCGCGCGATGCAGGTCTGCGTGCTGTAGTGCGACGTCGTGACGATCACGGGCACGCGGCCGGCGACGTGCTCGAGGATCGTGCGCGTCAGCACGTCGCGTTCGTCGTCGGCGAGCGCGAACTGCTCGGAGAAGTTCGCGAGAATGCAGAGCCCGTCCGAGCCCGCGTCGATCATGAAGTCGACCGCGCGCTTCTGGCTCGCGAGGTCGAGCTCGCCGGTCTCGGTGAAGGTCGTCGGAACGACCGGGAAAATGCCGCGGTAACGCGGCGTACGGCTCGATGTCATGGTTCGGATCCTGCGTCAGTCAAACGGCGGTCAGCCGGAAAGCGGCCGCGATTCACGCGCGAGCGCGTCGCCCGCGCGCTGCGGCGCACGCAGCGCCGCGCGCACCGCGAACGTGATCAGCACGGCGAACAGCAGCGTCGCCGCGAGGAAGTACAGGCCGGCAGCAAGACTGCCGGTCGCCTGCTTGATCAGGCCGATGCCGTACGGCCCGACGTAGCCGCCGAGATTCGCGAGCGAATTGATCGCCGCGATGCCGACCGCCGCGCTCGTGCCCGTCAGGAATTCGCCGGGCAGCGCCCACACGACGGCCTGAATCGAATAGAGCGAAAACGCGGTCAGGCAGATGAACAGGAACTGCAGCGCGGGCTGCCGCACCCACGCGCTGGCCGCCATCGTCAGCGCCGCCGCGGCCGACACGACGACGATGTGCGCATAGCGCTCGCGCGTCCGATCGGAATGGCGCGGCACGACGAGCAGCCCGACCACGGCGAACAGGTACGGGACGGCCGACAGCAGCCCGGTCGCCGCGTCGCCGGTGCCGAACGCCTTGATGATCGTCGGCAGCCAGAGCGACAGCCCGTAGATGCAGAGCGGGAACGGCAGGAACAGCGCCGCGAGCAGCAGCACGCGCCGGTCGCGCAGCGCCGCGAGCGGATTGCGATGCGCGTCGGGCCGGTAGGTGTCGCGGTCGGCCGCGAGCTCGCGCGCGATCCAGCGGCGCTGCGCGTCGTCGAGCCAGCGCGCGCGCTCCGGCGACTCGGGCAGCACGCGCAGCGTCGGCCACACGAGCAGCACGGCCGGCAGCCCGCTCGCGACGAACAGCGTCTGCCAGTTCGACAGGCCGAACAGGCCGTGCGTCGACAGCAGCCAGCCTGCGAGCGGGCCCGTCACGATGCCCGCGACCGGCTGCGCGAGCACGAGCAGTCCGATCACGCGCGCGCGGTCGCGCATCGGAAACCACTGCGTCAGGAAATAGAGGATGCCCGGATACAGTCCGGCTTCCGCCGCGCCGAGCAGAAAGCGCAGCACGTAGAAGCTCGTGGGGCCGCGCACCAGCGCCATCGCCATCGTGATCACGCCCCACGTCGCGAGAATCCGCGCGAACCACACGCGCGCACCGAAGCGGCCGAGCGCAAGGTTGCTCGGCACTTCGCACAGGAAGTAGCCGATGAAGAACAGGCCCGCGCCGAGCCCGTATGCCGCGTCGCTGAGCCCGACGGCCGCGTTCATGTGCAGCTTCGCGAAGCCGACCACCGTGCGGTCGACATACGCGACCACGTAGATGAGCGCGAGAAACGGCACGAGCCTGCGCGTGAGCAGTCCCATCAGTTGCCGTTCGTCGACGGCTGCCGCCGGGCCAGACGGGGCCGCGGCCGATGCCGCGGACGTGTGCTGCGTCGTCGTCATCCTGTCTCCATCGATGTGCGTGCCGGCGTCGTCGCCGGTCTGTGTCGTTCAGGTCGTGTCACCTCGTGCCGCTCGCGCCGCCTCGTGCCGCGCGCCGCGCTCAGTGCGAGTGGCTCGGCACCTCCGCGCCGCGCGTGCCGACCAGGAAGTCGAGGTCGCACCCTTCGTCGGCCTGCAGCACGTGATCGAGATACAGCCGCGCATAGCCGCCCTTGCCCGCCTGCCCGGCGACGCCCGGCGCGGCCGCCGGATCGACGTCGGACAGCCGGCGCTGCAGTTCGTCGTCCGGAATGTCGAGATGCAGCGTGCCGGCCTCGCAATCCAGTTCGATCCAGTCGCCGTTGCGCACCGCCGCGAGCGGGCCGCCCGCGGCCGCTTCCGGCGCGACGTGCAGCACCACCGTGCCGTAGGCCGTGCCGCTCATCCGTGCGTCGGAGATCCGCACCATGTCCTTCACGCCCTGCCGCAGCAGCTTCGGCGGCAGGCCCATGTTGCCGACCTCGGCCATTCCCGGATAACCGCGCGGCCCGCAGTTCTTCAGCACGAGCACCGAGTTCGCGTCGACGTCGAGCGATTCGTCGTTGATCGTCGCCTTGTAGTGGTCGAAGTTCTCGAACACCACCGCGCGGCCGCGATGCTTGAGCAGCTCGGGGCTCGCCGCGGACGGCTTCAGCACCGCGCCGCGCGGCGCGAGGTTGCCGCGCAGGATGCGGATGCCGCCGTCGGCGATCAGCGGACGGTCGAGCGGACGGATCACTTCGTCGTCGTAGTTCGGCGCCTCGCGCACGTTGTCCCAGATCGTCTTGCCGTTGACCGTCAACGCATCCGGATGCGGCAGCAGGCCGCCCTCGCCGAGCCGGCGCAGCACGGCCGGCAGGCCGCCCGCGTAATAGAACTCCTCCATCAGGAAGCGTCCGGACGGCATCAGGTCGACGATCGTCGGCGTGTCGCGGCCGATGCGCATCCAGTCCTCGAGTTCGAGCGGCACGCCGATGCGGCCCGCGATCGCCTTCAGATGGATCACCGCGTTCGTCGATCCGCCGATCGCCGCGTTCACGCGAATCGCGTTCTCGAACGCCGCGCGCGTGAGCACCTTCGACAGCACGAGCCCTTCGAGCGCCATCTCGACGATGCGGATGCCCGACATGTGCGCGAGCACGTAGCGGCGCGAATCGACGGCCGGAATCGCCGCGTTGTGCGGCAGCGCGACGCCGAGCGCTTCGGCCATGCAGGCCATCGTCGATGCGGTGCCCATCGTGTTGCAGGTGCCGGCCGAGCGCGACATCCCGGCTTCGGCCGACAGGAAGTGATGCAGATCGATTTCGCCGGCCTTCAGCGCTTCATGCAGTTGCCAGACCGCCGTGCCGGAGCCGATGTTCTTGCCTTCGAGCTTGCCGTTCAGCATCGGGCCGCCCGATACGACGATCGCCGGCACGTCGCAGCTCGCGGCGCCCATCAGCAGCGCGGGCGTCGTCTTGTCGCAGCCGGCGAGCAGCACGACCGCGTCGATCGGGTTGCCGCGGATCGCTTCTTCGACGTCCATCGATGCAAGATTGCGCGTGAGCATCGCGGACGGGCGCAGGTTCGATTCGCCGTTCGAGAACACCGGGAACTCGACCGGGAACCCGCCCGCCTCGAAAATCCCGCGCTTCACATGCTCGGCGAGCTTGCGAAAATGCGCGTTGCACGGCGTCAGTTCGGACCACGTATTGCAGATGCCGATGATCGGCCGGCCGTCGAATTCGTGATCGGGAATGCCCTGATTCTTCATCCAGCTCCGGTACATGAAGCCGTTCTTGTCGTTGGTGCCGAACCATTGAGCGGAGCGCAGCCTGGGTTTCGTTGCCGACATCGTCAATCCTGTGGAGGCGAGATACCGGCGCAGTCTAGGGAGAATTTTGATAACCTACCAATGACGTTTTCGCCGTTTCCCATATCGAATCAGACATTGATATAAACCCGTACGATGCCCGATGCCAGTCCGTGGGGAAACCGTTCCCGCCTGAAAACCCGCCAGTTGCTGCTCGTCGTCGCGCTTGCCGACGAGGGCAGCATCCATCGCGCGGCCGCCGCGCTGAACATGACGCAGCCCGCTGCCTCGAAGCTGCTGCGCGAGCTGGAGGAGTCGATCGGCGCGGTGCTGTTCGAGCGGCTGCCGCGCGGGATGCGGCCGACGCTGTACGGCGACGCGCTGATCCGCCACGCGCGCGCGGCGCTCGGCAGCCTCGATCAGGCGCGCGAGGAACTGGCCGCGCTGAAGTCGGGGCATCTCGGGCATGTCGCGGTCGGCGCGATCACGTCGCCCGGGTTGCGCATCGTGCCGGCCGCCGTCGCCGACGTGAAGGCGTCGCACGCGAACATCCGCATCTCCGTCGAAATCGACACGAGCCTCGCGCTGCTCGAGCATCTCGCGCAAGAAAAGCTCGACATCGTGCTCGGCCGGTTATCGGCCGAACACGACAAGCTGCATCTGCGCTACGAGCCGCTGACCGGCGAGCCGGTCGCGGCCGTCGTGCGCACCGGCCATCCGCTGCTCGCCGATGTACCGCTCGCGCTCGCCGACGTGCAGCGCGCCGCGTGGATCGTCCCGCCGGCCGGCAGCGTGCTGCGCCATCGCTTCGAACTCGTGTTTCAGCGCGCGAGCCTTGCGCCGCCCGCGAACGTCGTGGAGACGGCCGCGCTGCTGTTCATCACGCAGCTGCTCGAACAGAGCGACATGATTGCCGTGGTCGCCGAAGACGTCGCGCATTACTACGCGCGGCACGGGATCGTCAGCGTGCTGCCGTTGGAGATGGACTGCCGGATGGACGACTTCGGGATCATCACGCGCACCGATCGGCTGCCGTCGCCGGCGGTGGAGGTGATGACCGATGCGATTCGGGCAGCGGCGCGTCAGGTGTATGGGGCGGGGGTGTAGGGGCTGTCTCTTATACACATCT